>NZ_JAMFRV010000268.1 GCF_026224925.1 Pseudomonas sp.
CAATGGCCCAGGAACAGATCCGCGTACACCCGATCCAACAACTGACCGGCACCAGCGAATTCAACGAAGTGTTCTTCGATCAGGCGCTGACCAGTACCGACAACTTGATCGGCCAACCCGGTGACGGTTGGAAAATCGCCATGGCGCTGCTCGGCTTCGAGCGCGGGGTGTCGACACTGGGCCAGCAAATGCAATTCCACAACGAGCTTGACGAAATCATCCGCATCGCCCGCACCAACGGTGCCTCACGCGACCCAATGCTGCGCCAGCGCATCGCCCAGGCCTGGGCCGGGCTCAAGGTGTTGCGCTACAACTCGTTGCGCATGCTCTCCGGTCCACAAGACGGCAGCCTCAGCCGCGAAGCCATGATCTATAAACTGGCCTGGTCTACCTGGCACAGCGACCTCGGCAAACTGGCCATGGACGTACTCGGCGACGCAGGCGAAATCCTCGACGCAGCACCCTACCAACTGAGCCGCCTGCAATCGCTATTCCTGTTCACCCGATCCGATACTATTTATGGCGGCAGCAACGAAATCCAACGCAACGTCATCGCTGAACGTGCGCTGGGCATGCCCCGGGAAGCCCGTGTACGTGAATAACAAACCGTAAAGCCCCCGCTGTCTCCTGCGAACACGCGTGCAGGAGACAGCGGGGTCAGGCAAATGAGGGGCTTGGAGAAAGCCCCCTGCCCTTTAGCGCACGCGAATCTTCGGGTCGTCGGCGCCACGACGCATGGCGTTGAGAAACCCTTCCAGCGGTGCCGGCTCGGCGATCTGAGGCAAGGCGTCCTTGTCCGGCCGCTGCGCCCAGAATGCATCCCAAGAGGGAAACAGCTGGTGAAAACTCCCGGCGTAAGGCTCGCGCCCCGGCCAGCGCATTTTCAGGCCGCCAATCGGTGGTTTGTTGAGGTCGGTGGCGTACCAATAGCACGGCAGGCGGCGACGGAAGCACCAGCGCCCGTCGATCCGCTCGTAGTCGTCCCAGTACAGCATCTGCATGATGACCCACTCTGGGCCGGTCTCATGCTCGTTCTTTGAATAGACCACACCGGTGGCGTGGTCCGGGTCGCTGAACTCGATGATGTGCTGCCCCAAATGATGGGACGTGCCATGGAACTGCTTGCGCATGGTCTCGTCCAGCCACGCCTTGAGGTGCGCGCGGCCGGTCTTGTCGCGCCCCACCCGCACGTCTGGGGCGAAGCAGTTGGCCATGGCATCCATATCGCGCATGTCCAGCGCCAGTGCATACTTGCCAGCCAACTGACGGATCGCATCCAGCGATTCCAGGCGGTCGATGCGCTCAAGCAGCGCAGTCGATTCCAGGCTCATCAGTCGAGCACCGTATACAGGTCTGAACCGCGTCCACCGTCCACCGCCAGGCTCGCGCCGGTGACATAGGATGCTTCATCACTGGCCAGAAAGAGGATGGCGTTGGCCAGTTCTACCGGTAGACCAACTCGTTTCATCGGGATGATTTTTTCGGTGTTACCACGGGTCTTGTCGTCGCCGAGCATGCCGGCGGTGGCCGGGGTATCGACCACGCCCGGGATGATCACGTTGCAGCGAATGTTGTTCGGTGCGCCTTCACTGGCCGCCGCCCGGCTGAAGTTGATCACTGCCGCTTTGGCAGCCGAATAACCGGCCATCCAAGCGGTGCCGAACAGGCCGCAAATCGAGGCGATGTTGACG
>NZ_JAMFRV010000269.1 GCF_026224925.1 Pseudomonas sp.
GCGTGCCGGTCTTGTCGAAGCAGATCGTGTCGACGCGACCGAGCGTGACCGCCTGCATGTGCTGACCAGCATCGTCTCAAACGATATTCAGAGCAATCTGACAACGGTAAGCCTGACGTTGGAAAAGGTGATCAAGGATTATCTGGTAGCACCTGGGCGGCTACATTCTCCAGACGGTTTGACGCTACGCTTGGAAGCACTGCAGACAGCCATACAAGGCACGTGTGTTTTTCTCGTGCTGGATGCCAACGGTCAAGTTACGGCGACCTCAGAACCTGCCTTGCTAGGCAAAGATTTACGTAACGAAACCTACTTTAAGCTTGCCAGGGATAATCCTAGCGAGCGTACTTTGTATGTTTCCGCACCTTTCCAGTCGTATAAGGAGGGGGGTGGCTTGGTTATCACCGTCTCCCGGATGGTGCGCGGCACGCACGGTGAATTTGCCGGGCTGATGGTCGCAGGGCTTAATCAAGACTTCTTCACTGACTCTTTTTGCCTGTCGGCTACGCGCCTGATGCTTGGGGCTTCGTGGTGCATAGCGACGGTCGGCTGTTGATCAATTTCCCGACGAGGGCAGGTATCGATGGTCGCGACGTCAGCCAGCCGGGTACCTTTTTTAGCCGCCATATTCAAAGTGGGCAGGTAGAGAACGTGCTGACCGGGGTGGTACGCGGCACCGGTGAGCAACGGTTAATGACGTTGCAGACCGTCCAGCCTGCTTCCTTAAACATGGACAAGGCAATCGTGGTGGGGCTCAGTCGCTCACAGGCGGCTATTGCGCAGCCGCTGCGACGCCAAGCCCTGGTCTACGGATTGCTCTATGCCGGCATCGCGTTGGTTTGCTGCGGCGGGCTGTTTTGGGTACAAAAGCGACGTGCTTATGCTCAGTCATTGGCCGACGATCTGGAACGCGAGCGGCGCGAAACGGATGAGCGCACCAAACACAATCAGGTGCTCAGCGAAAGCGAGGCGCGTTTTCGTACGCTGATTGAAGACGCGCCGTTAGCGGTTGCGATTCTACGGGGCGGCTATTTTGTGTATTCCAACCCGCGTTATCGCGACCTGCACGGTTATTCAGCCGGAGACGACCTGACGGGTCTGCCCTGGAGCGCCATGATTTCGGCGGAATCTCGCGCACTATTGCGCGAGCAAGAGGCTTTGATCATCGCGGACTCGCCGATTGAGCAAATGTTCGAAGCGCAAGGACTCGGCAAGGAAGGCCGTGTAGTGCCGGTCTTCAAGACCACCGCCCGCGTTCAGTTACTCGATGGACCGGCCACGCTGATCTTCGCGCAGGACATCTCTGCCCAGAAACACGCCGAATCGGCCTTGTTGCAGGCGCGCGATGCAGCGCAAGCTGCCAACCGCAGCAAAGCCGATTTTCTGGCCAACATGAGCCACGAGATCCGTTCGCCACTAAACGCCATCCTGGGCCTCGCTTACCTCTTGGGGCAGGCTCGACTCAATCTCGACGCTCACGGCATGGTGCGCAAAATCGTGGCGTCGGGACGCATGTTGCTGAACATTATCAATGACATTCTGGATGTGTCCAAAATCGAAGCCGGCCACCTGTTAATCGAGCGTGCGCCGTTTCGTCTGAATGATGTGATCGACAACCTCGCCGTCACCATGGGCCTCACTGTGGCGGACAAAAATATCCATTTGATCATCCAGCCGCTGCCGGCTGGCGTTTCGTCTGTGATGGGCGATGCCTTGCGGCTGGAGCAGGTGTTGAATAACTTGACGAGCAACGCCATCAAATTCA
>NZ_JAMFRV010000270.1 GCF_026224925.1 Pseudomonas sp.
AGTACTGCGCCCAATTGCAGGCGTTTCGCCAATGGCACTGTTAGGACTGCGGCAAGTAGAAACACAACGGCGGCCTGAAGCAAGTTGCCTTCGTGGGGCATTGATAACTCCTTAAAAAATCAGCGTCATAGAAACGGCTGGAATTAGAACACGTGAAGATGACTCATTGAATGTCGTCTGGCACTGATGAGGATCACCCCGTGAGTGTTCAGCGATGAGACGGTAATCTCACGGAGAGATTAGTTATATCCCGGCACTGACTGACTTCGCCAGACGACAGGTTGGATCAACGGCGTTACCATGGGCGCGCATTTGCACAGAGCAGATGATTTCTACGCACATTCAGGAAACCGTCATGACTAACAAACAGCGTTTGAGCTATTCGATTGTGATCGCCCTTGTGGTACTGGCCATCATGCTGGGGCTATCGCACCTTCAGAACACCGGCGTGATTACCGAGAAAACGTTTCAATACATCGCTATCGCCGTTGCCGTCGTGGTGGTCGTGATCAATGGCTTCATGCGCCGCAAAGTAAAGTTCTGAGTGTCTGCCGCAGTGAGGAATAGCTGATGAGTGTTCGGATCGACGTTTCGCAAGCCCCCGGGGAGGCTGAATACCTGGCGATTCTCAAGCCATTGCGGGCTTATAACGTTGCCCAAGCGGGTGATGCGAAACCCGAGCGCTTCGCCCTGTTGATCCGCGATGAGTCTACCAATGAAATCATCGGCGGCCTCTACGGCCGCAGTTTGTACAGCTGGCTGTTTGTCGAGTTGCTGGCGGTCCCCGAGCAATGCCGGGGGCAGGGCATGGGTTCAAGGCTGATGCACATGGCCGAAGAGCACGCCCGCAAGACCCGTTGCATTGGAATCTGGCTGGACACCTTCAGCTTCCAGGCCCCGGAGTTTTACCGCAAACATGGTTTCGTCCAGTTCGCCAAAATCGAAGACTTCCCGCCAGGACACCAGCGTTTCTTTTTTCAAAAGCGCCTGAATTTGTCGACGGTGATCAGCTAGGCGCCATGAGCCCTAAAACACCACCTTATACGCCGCCGAGGAAGTCCATCTTGCCGATGGCTACGCCTTTGTGGCGGAGGATGTCGTACGCCGTGGTCAGGTGGAAGTAGAAGTTCGGCTGGGCGAAACCCAACAGGAAATCTTGTTGGCTGAGGATCATTTCCCTGCTTGATGTCTTCAGGGTCACTGTCTTGCCCGCGTTGGCTTCGTATTGCTCTGGCGTCACGCTGCGGATAAACGCTTGGGTGTTGGCGATACGCTCACGCAACTGTTCCAGGGTGGTTTCGGTATCCGGAAAGCTCGGAGGGGTCACCCCGGCCAAACGCGCCGTGCAGAGTTTCGAGGAGTCGCTGACGGCCTGAACCTGGCCAATCAGAGTGTACATGTCCGGCGCGAGACGGGCCTGCAGCAGTTCTTCCATAGGCATGCCAGTGGCGGTGGCGTGTTCAAAGGCTTTATCCAGCAACTTTGATAGGTTATCGAGGCCGCGCAGAAAGACCGGGACGGATAATTGGTAATAAGACAGGCTCATGCTGATTCCTCAGAAGGTCAATCAGGGTATTTAACGATGGACATCGTCGATCCTTGGCGACGGTTTGGCAAGGGCCTGTGGGCGCACCGGACGGTGATTATTGGAAACGCTGGACTGCGCCCCAGAAGTTGGGCGCCCATCCGACCTCTGGCGGTTTTTCTGGTAAAACCATATCAGGGGTTATATCCCGCTCAGCTCATTCCGATACGGCAAATCCGGCCCAACCTTGGTACAGGTCAACGCCGCCGCTGCGACGGCAAACTGCATCATCTCGGATATTTGCTCGCGTGACAGGGCTTGCAGGCCGGATGGGCTGTCCAATTGGTGTTCGGTCAGGTAAGTGATCAAGGCCGCTTGGAAAGTGTCGCCAGCACCGACGGTATCGGCGGTGATGACTTCGCGAGCCGGAATCGACCATGTGCCGTGTTGGCGGGTGAAAACGCTGACGCCTTGGGTGCCTCGGGTGAGGAACACCAGTTGGCAGCGTTTGTTTAACCAGCCTTCGGCGACGGTGTGCGGATCAAGGTCCGGGTACAGCAGCGAAAGATCTTCGTCGCTGACTTTGATCAGGTGGGCGTGTTCAGCAAAGGCGCTGATCTGTTCGCGCCAGCGTTGAATGTCCGGCTCTGGGTTGAGGCGAATATTGGGGTCCAGGCTAATCAAGCGTTGTGTGCTTTCACGCTCGACCAAGGCCAGCAATGTATCCGCTACCGGGCGCACCACCAATGAAAACGAGCCAATGTGAATGCCACGTACCTGCTCATCCAGCGCCGGTAAATGCTCAAGCTGCAACTGACGGTCAGCGCAGCCTTCGCCACGAAAACTGTAGTGCGGCGAACCGTCGGCACCCACCGCGACCATTGCTAGTGTGGTTGGCGCATCGAAATCAATCAGGTAATCAGGCCGAACGCCTTCTTCATCGAGCACTGTGCGCAAGCGCCTGCCCAGATAGTCATTAGAAAGTCCGGCAAATAGTGCCGCGTCGATGCCGAGTCGGCTTAACCCGACGGCAACGTTGAACGGAGAGCCCCCCGCAACGGCCTGGAAATCTATTCTGTTGCTCTTCGCGCCGTTGTCCGGTTGGCTGAAAAAATCGAACAATGCTTCGCCACACACTAAAAACATAACTACTCCAAAACTTAAACGGCCTCAAAGGGCCTGCAGACAGCTACGGTAGCGGTCATAGACCTGCTGATACGCGGCGACGTTTGCGGCAATCGGTTGGGTCTCGCTGGCTGCGTCCAGACTGACGCAGCGTTGGCACAACTCCTTTAACCCCCCCTTCAAACTTGATAGCTGCCCGTTTGCATCGTGCCAGCACCATGCAGCCTGAATCGCCGCGCCGAGCGCAGCCGCTTCACTATGGTCGGTGCAGATCACCGGGGTGTCCATAATGTCCGCAACGATTTGCCGCCAAACTGCGCTTTTCGCACCGCCGCCGATCAAGCGGATAGCCTGGCTTTTGATGCCGCTGGCCCGAAGCAAATCCAGGCCGTAACGCAGCCCGAAAGTGGCGCCCTCGACTACCGCCCGACACAGATTGGCCTGATTCAGGTTAGTGCTGTCGAGGCCCAGAATACTGCCGGTGGCGTTGGGCAGGGCAGGGACGCGCTCGCCGTTGAGGAACGGCAACATCAACACGCCTTGGGCGCCAATCGGCGCCGCAGCGATGGTCAGGTTAAATTCGTCAATGCTCAGCGCGAACATCTCGCGAATGGCGCTGGTGGCGTTGGTCAAGTTCATGGTGCAGATCAACGGCAACCAGCCGCCGGAAGAAGAGCAGAAGGTCGCCACAGACGCTTGATCGCTGACCTGTGCTTCGTCTGCGAAGGCATAAACCGTGCCCGACGAGCCAAGGCTCATGGTAATCGAGCCCGGCTCGATATTGCCGGTGCCGATGGCGCCCATCATGTTGTCGCCGCCACCGCTGGAAACAATGGCTTCAGGGTTGAGGCCCAACAGTTGCGCAATTTCTGGACGAATCTGGCCAACGCTTTGCTGTGCCTCCAGCAGTTGCGGCAACGCTCGGTTCAAACGACCACTGGGGTCGATGTGTTCCAGCAAGGCCACATCCCAGGTGCGGGTGCGAACGTTGAAATAGCCGGTGCCAGACGCATCGCCGAACTCGCTGCAGCAGCGGCCAGTGAGCCAGTAATTCAGGTAATCGTGGGGCAGCAGGATTTTCTCGATGCGCTCGAACACGTCCGGGTGCTGCTCCTTGGTCCACAGCAGCTTAGACACCGTATAGCCGGGTGCAATGGCAACCCCTAGACGCTCCAGAGAACCCTTTTCGCCGCCCAAATAGTCCAGCAGTCGATCGTTTTCCGGGGTGCTCTCGGTGTCGCACCACAGTTTGGCGGGGCGTAATACTTCGCCACTTTGATCAAGCAGCACCAATCCATGTTGCTGCCCTGAAACGCCGATGGCTTGAATCCGCGCGCCGCTGACACCCGCTTCAGCCAACGCCTCACGGGTGGCCTGTTGAAAGGCGGCCAGCCATTGCGCCACGTCTTGCTCGCGCCGCCCATTGGCGGCGCTGATCAATGTGTGTGGCCCGGAACCCTGGCCAAGGACCTCGCCGCTCTCGGCATCCAGCACAATCGCCTTGGTGCCTTGGGTGCCGCAATCAATACCGAGAAACATAGGGTCACCTCAGGCCGTTTTGGCCAACAGATTTTCCAGGGTTTTCTTGACGCCCAACTCACGCAGGCTGTTCAGGTTATGTTCGAAAGACGCGACGAACTCAGCCGATTGCGGAATGGCTGCGCCGAAAATCTCCTCAACCGCGAGCAAGCGCTGGGTAACCAGCACATCATCGGCGACCAACGCCTGACAGAACTCGGCACGCGGATCGGGAATCTTGAACGTCACGCCATTCTCGTCTTTGCCCTTGAGGTACAGCGCCCAGGCAGCGACCACCAGCGAGGCGCGGTCGAGGTTGCCCTTATCGAGAATCAACCGGTTGATCGTCGGCACGGTGAACTTGGGAAACTTTGATGACCCGTCGGAGCACACGCGTTCCAGTTGATCGGCAATCGCTTGGTTGGAGAAACGCTGAATCAGCGTGTCCTTGTACGTTTCCAAGTCAATGCCGGGCACTGACGCCAATTGCGGCGTGACATCCAGGTCCATGTAGGTGCGGATGTACCGAACGAACAGGGGGTCATTCATGGTTTCGTGGACGAAGCGATAACCTTGCAAAAAGCCCAAATAGGTCAACGCCAAATGGCTGCCGTTGAGCAATTTGATCTTCATTTCTTCATAAGGCGTGACGTCGTCGGTGAACTGCACGCCGACGGTTTCCCAAGCAGGGCGGCCGTTGACGAACTTGTCTTCCAGTACCCACTGCACGAACGGTTCACAGACCACTGGCCACGCATCGTCGATGCCTTTCTCGTCATGCAGTTGCAGGCGGTGAGCGGTACTGGTCATCGGTGTAATTCGGTCGACCATGGCGTTAGGGAAGCTGACGTTGGCCGCGATCCAGTCGTGTAAATCCGCGTCGCGCAGGACGGCGAACGCCAGCAAGGCTTTGCGTGCTACGGCGCCGTTGTGCGGCAGGTTATCGCACGACATCAAGGTGAACGCTGGCGTGCCGTTTTGACGGCGTTTGTCTAAGGCAGCGCAAAGCAGGCCGAATACCGTGTTGGGTGCGCCAGGGTGCGCCAGGTCGTGGCGGATTTGCGGCAGGTGCGCCATGAATTCGCCGTTGCTGTCATCGATGCAATAACCACCTTCGGTGATGGTCAGCGAAACAATGCGAATCTGCGGGTTGGCAAGCTTGTCGATCAACGCCTGAATGCCGTCCGCGGCCAGTAGCATGCCACTGATGGAGCCGATGACACGGGTTTCAGTGTCGTCAGTGTCACCCAATTCGTACAGCGTATAGAGATAGTCCTGACCCAGCAGTGCATCACGCACTCCAAGGTCTTCTGGACGCAGGCCGATGCCGCAGATGCTCCAGTCGTAGCCTTCACCTGTGTTCATCAATGCGTCGGTGTAAAACGCCTGATGCGCACGGTGGAAACCGCCGACACCAATGTGTGCGATGCCTTGGCTGGTTTCGCTCGGCGAGTAGGCCGGGCGCGCAATATGCGGGTCCAGTTGCGACAGATTCTGCTTATTGAGCTTCATGGTCAGAACTCTCGAATACTTAAGCGGCGACCTGCAAGGCGTTGGCTATAACCAGGCCTTGGGCGTCGAACAAATGGCAGTGGGCGCTATCCAGGTGCAGGTTCAGCGTTTCGCCGTACTTGCTCGCAAGGTCGCCGCGGATACGCATGGTCAGCGCTTCGCCGGATTGTGTACGCACGTGGCAAAAAGTGTCGCTGCCCAAGCGCTCGCTGACGTCTGCGATCACCTGCATCTGGCAATCGCCAGTGTTGGCAATGTTCAAGTGCTCAGGACGAATGCCCAACGTCACCGAGTTACCAACACTGAGGCTGGCACCGTTCAATGGCAGGCTGACAATCGCGCCGGCATCAAGGGTTACATCACAGCCGTTGCTGTCGACACGGCTAATTGTGCCTTTGAGGAAGCCCATTTTCGGCGTGCCGAGAAAACCCGCAACAAACAGGTTGGCTGGGTGGTGATACAGCTCCAGCGGTGTGCCGACCTGTTCCACTTTGCCCGCGCTTAATACGACGACTTTGTCGGCCAACGTCATGGCTTCGACTTGATCGTGGGTCACGTAGATCATCGTCGCCTTGAGTTCTTTGTGCAGCCGCGACAACTCCAGCCGGGTTTGCACACGCAGGGCGGCATCGAGGTTGGACAACGGCTCATCGAACAAGAATATTTTTGGATTACGCACGATGGCACGGCCGATTGCCACACGCTGGCGTTGACCACCGGAGAGTTGTTTCGGCTTACGCTCAAGCAGGGGTTCGAGCTGCAGAATACGCGCCGCTTCAGCCACCTTGCGCTCGACTTCGGTTTTATTACCACCCGCCAGGTCCAAGGCGAAAGACATGTTCTTGCGCACGGTCATGTGCGGGTACAAGGCGTAGGTTTGAAACACCATGGCCAAGTCACGCTTGGCAGGTGAGACCTCGGTGATGTCGCGGCCATCGAGTTCAATGGTGCCGCCAGTGACGTCTTCAAGCCCGGCGATACACCGCAGCAGGGTTGATTTACCACAGCCCGACGGCCCGACGAAAACCACGAATTCACGGTCGCGAACGTCCAGGTCAATGCCTTTGAGAATGGAATTGCCGTCGAAGCCTTTTTGTAAATTTCTGATGCTCAGGTTAGCCATATGGCCTCCGTTCTGCTCTCGTTAAAGAGGCTGACACTTATTATTTGACGGCGCCGAAAGACAGGCCGCGAACCAGTTGTTTTTGGCTGATCCAGCCGAAGATCAGGATCGGCGCACAGGCCAGGGTCGAGACGGCAGACAACTTGGCCCAGAACAATCCTTCTGGGCTTGAGTACGACGCGATCAAAGCGGTCAGTGGTGCGGCTTGGGAAGAGGTCAAGTTCAGTGACCAGAACGCTTCGTTCCAGCACAGAATCAGCGACAACAGCGCTGTCGAGGCCAGTCCGCCTTTACAGATTGGCACCAGCACCCGAAAGATTTCCTGGGCGGTAGTCGCGCCGTCCAGCCGCGCTGCTTCGAGAATGTCCGGTGGAATGTCCTTGAAGTAGGTGTAAATCATCCAGACCACAATCGGCAGGTTGATCAGCGTATAGATGGCGATCAGTGCGAAACGCGTGTCCAGCAGGCCGAAGGTCTTGGCCAGCAAGTAGATCGGCATCAATACGCCCACGGGCGGCAGCATCTTGGTCGAGAGCATCCATAACAGTGTGCCCTTGGTGCGCTTGGTCTCGAAGAAGGCCATTGAGTACGCCGCCGGAACCGCGATTATCAGGCAGAGGATGGTGGCGCTGAACGAGATCACTATGGAGTTCCAGGCGAAGTGAAAATAATCACTGCGTTCCTGAATGTGGATGTAGTTTTCCAGAGTAGGGGTGAAAAAGAACTGCGGCGGCGTGGCGAAAGCGTCGATCTCGGTCTTGAAGCTGGTCAGTACCATCCAGAAGATCGGGAAAAATATCAGTGCCGCAATCGCCCAAGACAGGGTGCCAAGCAGCACGCTCTGCATACGACGGGATTGTTTAAGCGTCATCATGGCAAGGCCCTCATGACTTGTCGGTGAGGTTTTTGCCGATCATCCGAATCAGGATGATCGCGGCAATGTTGGCGATGACCACGGCAATCAAGCCGCCAGCCGATGCCATACCGACGTCGAACTGCAGCAACGCCTGGTTGTAGATCAAGTACGCCAGGTTGGTCGAGGCATAGCCTGGGCCGCCGTTGGTGGTGGTGAAGATTTCGGCGAACACCGACAGCAGGAAAATCGTCTCGATCATGATCACCACAGCAATCGGCCGTGCCAGGTGCGGCAGGGTCAGGTGCCAGAAGATCGCAATGGGACCGGCGCCATCGAGCCGCGCGGCTTCTTTCTGTTCTTGATCCAGCGATTGCATGGCAGTCATCAAGATCAGAATGGCGAAGGGCAGCCATTGCCACGAGACGATGATGATGATCGACATCAGCGGGAAGTGGGCGAGCCAGTCGATCGGTTGGGCGCCAAAGAATCTCCACACTGCAGCGAGAATCCCCGAGACCGGGTGGAAAATCAGGTTCTTCCAGATCAATGCGCTAACAGTTGGCATGATGAAAAACGGCGAAATCAACATCACACGCACAATGCCGCGACCCAGAAACTCACTGGCCTCCAGCAGGGCGGAAATCAAGACGCCGAGAATCACGCTGATCGCGAGCACGCTGCCCACCAGTAACAGGGTGTTGGTCGCGCCTGGGATAAAGCCACTGTCAGTGACGAAGTAGACGAAGTTTTCTATCCCTACAAATTCGTTGTCGCCAGGCGACAGCAGGTTGTAACGAATGGTAGAGAAATAAATGGTCATGCCCAATGGCACGATCATCCATACCAGCAACATCAAGACCGAGGGACTGACCAGAAACCAGCCCGGTTTAGTCAGGCGGCGTTTAGCTTTGGGTGTCGGACTGGAAGTATCCAGGCGAGGATTGATGGCAGAAGTATTCATGGTGACTCCGAAACTCGGTGCAAGCTTGGACAAAGTGCCGGGCGGCAAAGCGCTCGGCACTGGCAACAGTCAATCGTGACTATTTCTTCGGATTCTTCGGATAGCCCGCACGCTTCATGTCCCGCTCGGTGGTGTTCTGTGCCGAAGCCAGAGCCGCATCAACCGTGCTCGAACCGACTAACGCCGCCGAGAATTGCTGCCCAACGGACGTACCGATCGCCTGGAACTCAGGGATGGTCACCAACTGAATGCCCACGTATGGCACCGGCTTAAGCGTCGGCGTCTTCGGCGTTACCGCTTTCAGCGATTCCAGAGTGATTTTGGCGAACGGTGCAGCCGCCATGTACGCATCGTTGTAGGTCGATGCGCGGGTGCCTGGTGGCACGTTGGCGACGCCGTCGGTCTTGGCGACTAACGCGGCGTATTCCTTGGAAGTCGCCCATTCGCTGAAGGCCTTGGCGTCAGTCTGGTTTTTCGCGCTGGTCGGGATCGCCAGTGCCCACGAATACAACCATGCCGAGCCTTTGTCAGTGACTTCATGTGGCGCGTAGGTGAAACCTACGTTGTCAGCGACTTTACTTTGAGTCTTGTCGGTCACGAACGAGCCGGCGACGGTAGCATCGACCCAAATTGCGCATGTGCCGCTGTTGAACAGCGCAAGGTTTTCGTTAAAACCGTTGCTGGAGGCGCCAGGAGGGCCGGAAGCC
>NZ_JAMFRV010000271.1 GCF_026224925.1 Pseudomonas sp.
CATGGGACTGTCGGTGAACCGCTGGTACGAAACACCGTTGCAGCACGCCGAATTCCCTGCAGTTAGAGCGTATTACGAACGCTTGAGTGAGCGACCGGCATTTTTGACCTATGGCAGGAACGGCATGGCTTGAGGGTATCTCAGCTTACTGTGTCTAGTTGTACTGGCTGACCACTCAATATCTTGCTGGGAGCTGGCGAAGGCTGCGATTCTGCTGGCCCTATCGCCGCCTTCGACAGCGCCTACAAGAGGTCTATGCATCCTATAAATGGCGGCACTACGCTTGATGGCGGCTGCCTTGAGGCTGTTCAGCATCATCGATATAGCTTTCAACCACCCCTTCCACCCCCAACCACCAGGCATGCCCGCGTGTGGGGTAATCCAGGTAAAACGGCTGACCCATTTGCGGCGTGCTGATAGCGATGTTCTTTTCCCACGCCAGCGCGAGGATGCGGTCGAAGGGTTCGTGCCAGGCATGCATCGCCAAGTCGAAGGTGCCGTTGTGGATCGGCAATAACCACCGACCGCGCAGGTCGATGTGAGCTTGCAACGTCTCCTCGGGCTGCATGTGCACGTCCGGCCAATCAACGTTGTAGGCGCCCGTTTCCATCAGCGTGAGATCGAACGGACCATAGCGGTCACCTATCTGTTTAAAGCCGTTAAAGTAGCCGCTGTCGCCACTGAAAAAGATCTTCTGGTCGTTATCTATCATCACCCAGGACGCCCACAGCGTCTGGTTACCATCGCGCAACGAGCGCCCGGAAAAATGCTGGGACGGTGTGGCAACAAAGCGCATGCCGTCTATTTCAGTCGATTGCCACCAGTCTAACTGCCGCACTTTAGCCGCCGGCACGCCCCACTCAATCAAGGTATCACCGACGCCGATGGGAGCCAGGAAGTGTTCGGTCTTGCCAATCAACGCCTTGATCGCCATATGGTCGAGGTGGTCGTAGTGATTGTGCGAGAGGATCACGGCCTTGATCGATGGCAGGTCTTCGAGGCTAATGGGTGGCTGGTGGAAACGCTGCGGCCCGGCCCATTGCACGGGAGATGCACGCTTGGCAAATACCGGGTCCGTCAGGAAAAATTGATTGCGCAACTTGAGCAATACCGTCGAGTGCCCCAAGCGGAATACGCTGTTATTGGGTGCAGCAAGCAATTGCTGGCGCGACAACGCAAGTACCGGAATCTCGCCTGCAGGGCGCGTGTTCGTTGGTTTGCCGAAGAGCGATACCCATATCAGCCGCAAGGTTTTCAGAAAACCCAAGCGGTGCATGGGAACATGGTTACGGTAGCGTCCATCTCGGTGCAATGGAGCCATCACAGGGGCTGCGGCGTTTGCGATATGTGTTGTTTTGCTCATGAGAAGCTGACTCCAAGGAGCAGGAGGGGTTCCTGGATCTTGACGAAGGGATGACATGTAGAACATATAGCGAGTAGAACTACACTACACAGTGTAGTTTTAAGCTTGCAACAACTCTGATGACAAGTAAACTGCCGAGTGTAATTTTTTTAATCCGCCTGTCTGAAGCGAACCTTATGAAAGCTCCTCTACGCCTGACTGATCGTAAACGCGAAGCCATTGTCCAGGCGGCCATTGCCGAGTTTCGCGACAATGGGTTCGAGGTCACCAGCATGGACAAAATCGCCGCCTTGGCCCAAGTGTCCAAACGCACGGTGTACAACCACTTTCCGAGCAAAGAAGAGCTGTTCGCCGAGATCCTGCAACGGCTGTGGGCCAGCAGTACAGAATTACAGGACATGACTTATCACCATGAACGTCCTTTGCGGGCTCAGCTAAAGGAACTGCTCGAATCGAAGATGAAGATGCTGGCTGACAGCAATTTCATCGACCTGGCACGCGTGGCAATCGCGGCCACCATTCATTCCCCCGAACGCGCACAGAACATAGTCTCGCGCCTTAATGAGCGCGAAGAAAGCTTCACCGCCTGGATCCGCGCTGCGCAGCTCGATGGCCGCTTAAAAGCCGTCGACCCGAGCTTCGCCGCAACCCAGGTCCATGCCCTGCTGAAGGCCTTCGCGTTCTGGCCACAAATCACCCTAAGTACTGAAGTGTTGGGCACAAGTGATCAACGTGCCGTGGTTGAGTCGGCGCTGGATCTGTTTTTAGGCTGGTATGAGGTCCGGTGAACCTGGGGGATAAAATCATTCCTCCCGCGTATGCTCGCGAAACAACACCTCCAGCCATTGCATAAAAATCCTTAACCGCTCCGGTACGTGCTGTTGTTGCGCATACAGCAATGACACCTCCATCGGCGCGGGTACAAAATCGGCCAATACGGACACCAGTACGCCAGTCGCCAATGCGTCTCGCACCCCCATTTTTGGCACCTGTACCAGACCCAGGCCGGCGCGGCAGGCGGACTCGTAGGTGTCGGTGTTGTTGACCGTTATACCCCCGGCCATTGGCAACCGCCGGAGCTTGCCGTTTTGCACGTATTCAAACCCATCAGAGCGCCCGCCCAAGACCCCGACGTAATGAATCAACCGATGCCCGGCCAAGTCTTCGAGGGTGTTGGGTACTCCATAGGTCCGTAAATAGCTTGGGCTTGCGCAGTTGATCATTGTCACCCGACCGATTGACCGAGCAATAATCGATTGGTCAGGCTGAGCGCCAACCCGTAGTACACAGTCAAAGCCTTCGCGCACCAGGTCGACCCGCCGATCGGTGCTGCTGATTTCCAGCTCGATCTGCGGGTGACGCGCTACAAACTCGGGCAGGTGTGGTATGAACAACGTGCGCGCCAGTTTGTTGGGCATATCTACCCGTAAGCGCCCGGCCAAAACCGCGCCATCCTGTCGAAACAGACCTTCCAGCTCGTCCATGTTCGACAGCAAACTTTTGCTGCGGTCGTACAACACCAAACCGTCTTGGGTGACCTGCACCTTGCGCGTGGTGCGGTGCAGCAGCTGCGTGCCCATCAACGCTTCCAGCGCTTGAACATGCTCGGAAACCGTCGAGCGAGGCAGCCCCAAACTTTCCCCCGCTTGGGTAAAGCTCGACAGCTCGGTGACCCTGACAAACGTTTTCAGCAGCTCAAGCTTATTCATTGCCAGCCTTTAAGATTGTCCGGATATATCGACCAGTGATTCCGATTTCTTACTATTTATCATGCAAAGGCGGACAAATACACTGACTCCACTGCAGCTTACTTCCATAAAGGAATTACCCAATGACCCGTAAAATCGCACTTATCACCGGCGCCAGCCGTGGCTTGGGCAAAAACACCGCGCTGCACCTTGCCGCCCAAGGCATCGACATCATCGGCACCTACCACAGCAACACCGCTGAATCTCAAGCCGTTGCCAGCGAAGTCGAACGCCTCGGTGGCCGTGCGGTCATGTTGCAATTGGATGTCAGCGACAGCAGCACATTTGCCGCATTCGGTACACAAGTCACCAATGCACTGAAAAGCACCTTCAACCGTGACTCGTTCGACTTCCTGGTCAACAACGCCGGTAGCGGCATAAACGTCAGTTTTGCCGAAACCAGTGAAGAGCAGTTTGACCAGATGATGAAAATTCACCTCAAGGGGCCGTTCTTTTTGACTCAACGTTTGCTGCCGCTGGTTGCCGATCAGGGCCGAATCATCAATATTTCCAGCGGTCTGACCCGATTTTCCATGGCTGGCATGGCCGCCTACGCCGTCATGAAAGGCGGCATCGAAGTCCTGACCCGTTACCAGGCACAGGAGCTTGGGGCGCGGGGTATTCGGGTCAATACCTTGGCACCCGGCGCAATCGAAACCGACTTCGGCGGCGGCCAGGTGCGTGACAACTCACAGATCAACCAGTACATCGCTTCGGGCACGGCCTTGGGCCGGGTCGGTTTGCCGGACGACATCGGCGGTGCGATTTTGATGCTGTTGACCGACGGCAGCGGCTGGATCAATGGTCAGCGTATCGAAGCATCTGGTGGCATTCACCTCTGATCGATCAACACGGCGCCTGATTGATTCAGGCGCTTTTCATTGCAGCCGCAACCCGCGCCACCAATTGCTGGCGCTTGGCCAACAATGCCGCTCCCCGCTTAAGGGCCAGTGCCACTACTTCGACGGGAGCCGTTTCAGGGTGACCCGAATTGAAGGGCGGCGCTGGCGCGTATTCCAGCTGCAATTGCGTAGCCTGCGCCTCCAACTCGCCCAACAGTTCACCCGCCAAGGTCAACGCGAAATCAATTCCCGCAGTAATTCCTCCTCCGGTCATCAGGTTACCGTCGCGCACGACTCGCGCCTGCACCGGGATCGCGCCCAACGCTTCTAACAAACCGTGTGATGCCCAATGTGTGGTAGCCCGTCGCCCGCGCAATAAACCCGCCGCACCTAACACCAATGCACCGGTGCACACCGACGTGACGAACCGCGCGTTTTGAGCCTGACGCCGGATGAATGCCAGTGTTTCTGAGTCTTCCATCAGTTCATCGACACCTTTCCCACCTGGAATACAAATCACATCCAAAGCCGGACAACCCTGGAAATCAGTGTCGGGAGTCAGGGTCAATCCAGTGCTGGAGCGCACCGGATCAAGGGTCTTCCAGATCAGGTGAACGGTCACGTCCGGCAGCGAAGCGAATACTTCGTAAGGCCCGGTCATATCCAATTGTTGAACGTTGGGGAATAGCAGCAAGCCGATATGTAGCGTCATAGACGTATTCCTTTTGTATGCGGGTAGACGAAGCCACTGTAGTCCGCTAGCCTCTGGCAGATACGCCAGATAACCCACGTTTTCCGCCAGATGCCAGATCTACAAGACTGATCACCGCCTGCCTGTAGCTTGTAGCTTGCCGCTGACATCTGGTCTCTACACCGAGTTTCCTTATGCCCACCCCCCTCAGAACCGTGTACCTGCTGGCCTTTCCAGACGTGCAATTGCTGGACATCTCCGGGCCGCTGCAAGTATTTGCCACCGCCAATGATTTGATGCGCAAGCAAGGGCACCCTTTGTCTTACATGCTCAAGGTAGTGGCTGCTGAACCGGACGCAGTGGTTTCTTCTGCGGGTTTGGGGTTGCTGACCTCGCCGTTGCCACGTTTCGATGAACCCTGCGACACGCTGATCATCGCGGGCGGGCGCGGCGTGGACGCAGCGTCTGAAAAACTGGAGTTGGTTCGCTGGGTTTGCGCCCAAGCGGCTATGGCTCGACGCCTGGCTTCAGTCTGCAGCGGTGCTTTTTTGTTGGCGGCCGGTGGGTTGCTTGACGGGCGGCGCGTCGTCACGCATTGGAGTCGCTGCGAGGAATTGGCCTTTCGCTATCCAACACTGCAGGTCGAGCCTGATCCGATTTTCATCAACGAGGGCGCAGTCTGGACCTCGGCAGGTGTGACGGCGGGGATCGATTTGGCCTTAGCGCTGGTCGAAGAAGATCTAGGCCATGAAGTGGCGCTGGCTGTCGCTCGGCACTTGGTGGTGTTTCTCAAACGCCCCGGCGGCCAGTCGCAGTTCAGCGTGACCTTGGCCCTGCAGAAAAACGCCGGGCGCTTCGCAGAACTGCACGCGTGGATCGCCGAAAACCTCAGCGGCGATTTATCGGTCGCCATTCTTGCTGAGCGGGTCGGCATGAGTGAGCGCAGTTTCGTCCGTCATTACCGCGCTGAAACCGGAAGCACCCCGGCCCGGGCCATCGAGCAATTACGCGTGGAGGCTGCGCGGCGATTGTTGGGTGATACTGGGCTGCCGATCAAACGCGTTGCCAGCCGTTGTGGGTTTGGCACCGAAGAGACCTTGCGCCGCAGTTTCCTGCGGGCCGTTGCGGTGACGCCCCAAGCGTATCGGGAGCGGTTTGCGGAGTGATGCATCAATCTGCTGTAGGAACGAAGGGCGCCATTCAAGAACGACTGCGTCGGATCAAATTGGCCCTCGACGATTATCGCGGCGGTGACCACTGCCTGCCGCTGGGAGACTGACATGCGCTACGACCTGTTGATTCGCAACGCCCTGATCATCGACGGCAGTAATAGCCCTGCTTACGCCGCCGACGTGGCCATTCACGAAGGCCGCATCCTGCGGATCGGCGACCTCAACGGCGTGTCTGCCAATGAAGAAATTGATGCCAAAGGCCGAGTGTTGGCGCCGGGTTTTATCGACGTTCACACCCACGACGACACTGTGGTAATTCGCAAACCCGAAATGCTGCCGAAAATCAGCCAGGGCGTAACCACCGTGATTGTCGGCAACTGCGGCATCAGCGCTTCACCGGTGAGCTTGCACGCCGAGCCACCCGACCCGATGAACCTGCTGGGTGACGCAGCGGCCTTCGTCTACCCACGCTTCAGCGATTACCGTGAGGCGGTGGACGCGGCGCACCCAGCCGTCAACGTCGCCGCGCTGATCGGGCATACCGCCTTGCGCAGCAACCACCTGGATGACCTGTACCGAACGGCAAAATCAGCGGAAATCGCCGCCATGCGCACCCAGTTGCGCGACAGCCTTGAGGCCGGTGCGTTAGGCCTTTCCACGGGTCTGGCTTATGCATCGGCGTTTTCCGCAGACACCGACGAAGTGCTGCAACTGGCCGAGGAACTGACCGCATTTGGCGCGGTGTACACCACGCATTTACGCAGTGAGTTCGAGCCGGTATTGGAGGCTATGGACGAAGCATTTCTCATCGGGCGTCACGCCAAGGCGCCGGTGGTGATCTCCCACCTGAAATGCGCTGGTGCCGGCAATTGGGGCCGCAGCCCTCAGTTGCTCGCCGCGCTGGAGAACGCCGCGCAGAGTCATCCCGTGGGCTGCGATTGTTACCCTTATGCCGCCAGTTCCTCGACCCTTGACCTCAAGCAAGTCACCGACGCCTTTCGGATTACTATTACGTGGTCGACGCCACACCCGGATCAAGGCGGACGTGATTTGATCGACATCGCCGCCGAGTGGGGGCTGTCGTTACTCGATGCGGCGCGTAACCTACAACCGGCGGGCGCGGTGTATTACGGCATGGACGAAAGCGATGTGCAGCGAATTCTCGCGCACCCGTTATCGATGATTGGTTCGGACGGACTACCAGAAGACCCTTTCCCGCACCCGCGCTTGTGGGGCGCGTTTCCCAGGGTATTGGGGCATTTCAGCCGCGACCTGGGTTTGTTTCCCCTGCACACCGCCGTGCACAAAATGACCGGGCTCTCTGCGGCGCGGTTCGGCCTGCTTGAACGCGGGGAAATTCGTGAGGGTTATTGGGCAGATCTGGTGCTGTTTGACCCGGCGCTGATCCGCGATGTTGCCGATTTTAACAACCCGCAACGCGCCGCTGAAGGCATTGAGGGTGTGTGGGTCAATGGTCATTTGAGCTATGCCAACGGACAGAGTCAGGGCACGCGGCAAGGGCGCTTTTTACCGCGCAGTGGGTCGTTGAGTGCGGGGTTTGATCGGGAGTTTTGAGCGCCTCAATCCTCATAATGTGGGAAACACCCCAATTCCTGCGCTGGACCAAGAACCCTGTGGGAATGCCCCAATTACCGCGCAGTACAAAGAACCCTGTGGGACCAGGCCCTACAGCACGACCCCACGGCATTCGCCGAAGCCAATCGAGGCGTAACCTTCACGACGGCAGCGCGCGCGGAAGATCACTTCGTCGCCGGTCTCCAAAAAGCGTCGGGATTCACCGCTGGCCAGTGTCAGCGCGGTTTTTCCGCCTTCGCTGATTTCCAGCAAGCTGCCAAACTGCCCCGCCTGCGGCCCTGATAGTGTTCCGGTGCCAAACAAATCACCCGGCTGCAGTTTGCAGCCGTTGACGCTGTGGTGAGAAACCATCTGCGCAACGGTCCAGTACATGTTCTGCGTGTTGCTCAGGGCCAGACGCTGAGGTGCCATGCCTTGCTCTTTCATCTGCTCGGTGATTAGCAACACTTCCAGTTCGATATCCAACGCACCACCCTGCTGGTCTGCGGCATCCAACAGGTACGGCAAGGGCTGCGGATCGCCCTCAGGACGCGCAGGTTGTGCGGTGCGAAACGGTTCCAGCGCTTCGGCCGTTACTACCCAGGCAGAAATACTGGTGGCAAAACTCTTCGACAGAAATGGCCCCAGCGGCTGGTATTCCCACGCTTGTAAATCTCGCGCCGACCAGTCGTTGAGCAAGCAAAAACCGGCGATATGCTCAGCGGCGTCAACAATCGAAATGGCCTCGCCCATGGTATTGCCAGGGCCGATCCACACGCCCATTTCCAATTCGTAATCCAGACGTTTGCTCGGCCCGAACTCAGGAACCACAGCACCTGGCGCAAGGGTCTGACCATTCGGACGCTTAACCGGGGTGTCGGAGATGCAGATGGTCGAGGCGCGACCGTGATAGCCGATGGGCACGTATTTGTAGTTGGGCAGCAGTGGATTGTCCGGGCGAAACAGTTTGCCGACGTTCATCGCATGATGGATGCCGACGTAAAAGTCGGTGTAATCGCCAATGCGTGCCGGTACATGCATCTGACACTCGGCCATCGGGTGCAACAGGGTTTCAGCCAGCGGCTGTAAGCGCGACAGCTGGGGGCTCGAACGGTCCAGCAGGTGCAACAGTTCGCTGCGTAATGCGCGCCGGGCGGGGGCACCCAAGGCGAAAAAGTCATTGAGTTGATCGCGGCTGGCGGCTTCGGCGGCATCACGGGCGGCACCGTTGAAAAAGCCAGCATCCAGTGCCGCACGCAGGTCGAAAATCATCTCGCCGATGGCCACGCCACCGCGTTTGCTCAGCCCGTCGCAGCTGAAGACACCCAGCGGCAAATTGTGCAGCGGGAAATCGCTGTGACCGTTGGCGGACGTTACCCAACTAAGGGCGTTAGATGGAGTAGTCATGCTTGGGTTCCAGGATCAAAAGTGGTGGCCATGCCTGACCAACAGGCATCGTAATCAGTTTGCAGTTGCCGGCACTCCAAGGCGTAGCGGCTTGGCCGCAGCACGTTGCCGGTCTCGAACATGAAGGCCATGGTGTGGTCGATTTTGTGCGGTTTTAGCTCAGCAGCCATGGCCTTTTCTGCCGTGGCATTGTCCGGCCCGTGGGCGCTCATGCAGTTGTGCAGCGACACACCACCGGGTGCAAAACCATCGGCCTTGGCGTCGTAAGCGCCGTCGATCAAGCCCATGAATTCGTTCATCAGGTTGCGATGAAACCACGGTGGACGAAAAGTGTTTTCGGCCACCATCCAGCGCGGCGGGAAGATGACGAAGTCGACATTGGCCTGGCCATGTACTGTGCCGGGAGAGGTCAGCACGGTAAAAATAGACGGGTCAGGATGGTCAAAACTCACCGATCCCAAGGTGTTGAAACGGCGCAGATCGTATTTGTAGGGCACGTTATTACCGTGCCAGGCGACCACGTCGAAGGGTGAATGATCAAGCGCAGTGGCCCAGAGTTCACCGAGGAATTTCTGCACCAATTGCACCGGTTCATTGCGGTTTTCGAAGTGCGCGACAGGCGTCAGAAAATCCCGTGGATTGGCCAGGCCATTGCTGCCGATGGGTCCCAAATCCGGTAGGCGCAAAGCGCAGCCATGATTTTCACACACGTAACCTCGGGCGCTGGCGTCTAACAATTGAACGCTGAATTTCAGCCCGCGAGGTAACACGGCAATTTCTTGTGGCTCGATCTGCAGCACACCCAGTTCAGTGATGATCTGCAAGCGGCCCGTCTGGGGCACGATCAGCCATTCACCGTCAGCATTGAAAAATGCACGATCCATAGAGGTGTTCGCGCAGTAGACGTAAGCCCTAACGCCTTCAGCTTGATCCGCAGCGGCCGTGCTGGCCAAACAAATCAAGCCGTCGAGAAAGTCTGTGGGTTCGGTCGGCAGATCGAACGCGTCCCAACGCAGACGGTTCGGGGTGATCGGTCCAGTCTCTTGGCCGATGATCTGTCGCACAAGCTTTTCAAACCGGGGGTGCGCCGCTGAAGGTTTGATGCGGTACAACCAAGTTCGACGTGCTTCAGCGCGAGGTACGGTGAACGCCGTGCCGGAAAACTGCTCGGTGTACAGGCCGTGTGTATGCTTCTGCGGGGAGTTCTGCCCAAGCGGCAACGTACCCGGCACGGCTTCGCTGCTGAACTCGTTACCGAAGCCGCTCAGGTACACCAGGGATTCAGGAGAGTGGGCTGTGAACATCTCGACCTCTTATTGGGTTTTGGTTGATGGAAACTACGCATAACGGTAGGAGCAGCCGGGGCTCGGCATAATATTTCGTAATTCAATTACGCATAACGTAATTTGAGTTTGTAGCTAGGTCAAGCTATAAAGCAGCCTTCCCAGACCGGCGCGCCCTTCTTCATGACAGCGGAAATCGAAAACCCAGCAGGCGCACGCCAGCAAAAGGTCCAAGCGGCCGAAGTCGGTGTTGGCATCCTTAAAGCACTGGCCGAACTGGCGCCGGCCACCTCATTGTCGAAACTGGCGGAACACGTGGGCATGCCCGCGAGCAAGGTCCATCGCTACCTGCAAGCCCTGGTGGCCAGTGGGTTCGCCGAACAAAATGTCGTCACTAATCACTATGGCCTCGGTCGTGAGGCCTTGCTGGTGGGATTGGCTGCACTCGGACAACTGGACGTATTGAAAACTGCCGCGCCTCACCTGTCCGCGTTGCGCGATGATCTCAACGAAACGTGCTTTCTTGCTGTATGGGGCAATAAAGGACCCACCGTGGTCTACGTCGAGCAATCCATCGGCGCGGTGACCTTAGTGACGCAGATCGGTTCGGTGTTGCCGTTGCTCAGCTCCTCCACCGGGCTGGTATTCAACAGTTTCCTGGGCAGCAATGAAACGGCAGCGCTGGCCAGGCTTGAGTCAGCGCAATTGAGCGCGCGGCAATTGAAAGACGTTGAGAAGCACCTCAAGGAAATCCGCAGCACCGGCGTGCATCAGATTCATGGGTTGTTGATGGCCGGCGTAAATGCCGTGTCGTCGCCGGTGTTTGCCATGGGCAACAGGCTGGCGGGCGTGGTGACGGTGGTGGGATCGGCGTCAATGTTTACTGGAGCGGCACAGGATCAGGCCGCAATGAAACTGCTGAAAACTGCCCAAGATATAAGCTTGAGAATGGGCGGCAGTTTTCAGCTTTCTGGTGTTTGAAAAATCTTCGCGAAGGAATTCGCTCCCACAGAGGAGATCCCTGTGGGACCGAATTCATTCGGGAAGGCCGTGACGCAGGTTGGTTGACGTTAATCAGCCGTCAACACTCCACGCCTTACCTGATCGCGCTCAATCGATTCGAACAGCGCCTTGAAGTTGCCTTCGCCGAATCCATCATCGCCTTTGCGCTGAATGAACTCGAAGAACACCGGCCCCATCAGGGTTTCCGAGAATATCTGCAACAGCAAGCGCCGCTCGCCACCGTCGGATGATCCGTCGAGCAAAATTCCCCGGGCCTGCAATTGGTCCTGTGGCTCGCCGTGATTAGGTAAACGCCCTTCCAGCATCTCGTAATAGGTTTCAGGCGGCGCGGTCATGAAGCGCATGCCGATGGCTTTCAATGCGTCCCAGGTCTTGATCAAATCGTCGGTGAAAAACGCAACGTGCTGGATCCCTTCGCCATTGAACTTCATCAAGAACTCTTCGATCTGGCCTGCGCCTTTCGACGATTCTTCGTTCAACGGAATACGGATCATGCCGTCCGGCGCGGTCATCGCTTTGGAAGTCAGGCCGGTGTATTCGCCCTTGATGTCGAAATAGCGAATCTCGCGAAAATTGAACAGCTTCTCGTAAAAATTCGCCCAGTACGCCATGCGACCGCGATAGACGTTGTGGGTCAGGTGGTCGATGAACTTCAGCCCCGCGCCTTCCGGATGACGCTCTACGCCTTCGATGAAGTTGAAATCGATGTCATAAATCGATGTGCCTTCACCAAAACGGTCAATCAAGTACAACGGCGCACCGCCAATGCCCTTGATTGCAGGCAGCCTCAATTCCATTGGACCGGTGGCAATTTCCACCGGTTGCGCACCCAGTTCCAGCGCGCGGTTATGGGCCTTTTGCGCATCTTTGACCCGGAACGCCATGCCACACACCGACGGCCCATGCTCCGCCGCAAAATACGAGGCGACGCTGTGCGGTTCGTTGTTGAGGATGAGGTTGATCTCGCCCTGACGGTACAGCGACACGTTTTTGGAGCGGTGATTAGCCACCTTGGTGAAACCCATGATCTGGAACACGGGTTCAAGGACGTTAGGGATTGGCGAGGCGAATTCGATGAATTCAAAGCCCATTAAGCCCATAGGATTTTCGTAAACATCAGCGTTGAGATCAGCCATGACATGGCTCCTTGCAATAGAGAGTGGAAAGACCGAAACGGCACCGCTCTCTACAAAGGTGGCGCGCAGGGAATGCCCCGCACGCTGCGGGCAAGGAAGTCGCCAAAAATAAGC
>NZ_JAMFRV010000272.1 GCF_026224925.1 Pseudomonas sp.
AGTTGTTGTCGGTAGATCGCACCAGACACCGGCTGCTCGCTTTGCAATTGCCAGACGTGCAACGCGGCCATGGCTTGACCTTCCACGGTGAATAACTCTTTGCGCCCTTGAGCCGCTACCGGGGTAAACGGCACCGGATTGCTCTCGCCGTCCTTGAACAAAAACGCACCGCGCCCGACAGGACGCTGCTCTGCCTGGTTGAATACATGATTGACCGCATCAACCATCGGGTGACTGGAGCGAAAGTTGGTACCCAGCGTGTGCAAACGGCCAGTGGTCGCGCTCCGTGCGCGCAGGTAGGTATAAATGTCAGCACCACGGAACGCGTAGATCGCTTGTTTCGGGTCGCCGATCAGAAATAATCCGGTCTCTGGGCTGTTTTCCTCAAGACGGTAGATGCTGTCAAAGATTCGATACTGCACAGGGTCAGTGTCTTGAAACTCATCGATCAGAGCCACCGGAAACTGTTCACGAATCAGGGTCGCCAGACGCTCACCGCCGGCACTGCGCAGTGCGGCGTCGAGCCTGAGCAGCATGTCATCAAAGCCCATTTCGGCACGGCGACGCTTCTCTTCTTCGAAACGCTCACCCACCCACTGCGCTGCATGTTCGAGCACCGCAGCATCCGGGGTAGGTAGCGTGGCGAGACTGGCTTTGAGGACGAGCATAGCTTCCAGCGCGGGGTGCGACGGCGCTTGGCCTTTCCACGCTTCGGCAAAGCCATCAGGCGTGAGACGAGTAAACCCGGTGCCCAGGTCCAAGTCTTCCTGGTCTTCGTCAGCAGCCCAGGCGATGAGTTTTTCAAACCACGGCCGAAAGTAGCGCTCTTGCATTTTGCGGCCATCGACCAGTTTGCAAGCAACCCCATCGAGGCAGATAACGTGCAGTTCAGCGGCCCAGTTAGTCCACGGAAATTTTAGAACACGCAGTGCTTCCCGACGCTGCTCAAGGGAGGCCACGATCAGTTCCGCAGGCTCTTGGGTGACGACATTTCGGTCGCTGCCGAACAAGGCGCGGACTCGCGGCAACAATGCTGCGGGGCTATTCCAATTGGCGCGGACCCACTTCAATGCATCGCCTGACATCGGGTAGCAGAAGCGCCGCCAATAATCGCGCAGCACCTCGCTAAGCAATTCGCTGTGATCAGTTTCCAGGGTCTGGGTGAACAGGCTGCCGCTGTCGAATGCGTGCTCTCGCAGCATGCGCTGACACCAACTGTGGATGGTCGAGACGGCGGCTTCGTCCATCCACTGTGCGGCGATGTCCAAACGACTGGCGCAGGCCGACCATTGCTCAGGGGTGAACTGATCGCGCAGTTCTTCTATCAAGGCATCCGGCACGGCGATCTCGTCACGGAAGTAACGCGCGGCCTCCGCGAGGCGCGTACGAATTCGGTCGCGTAGCTCTTTGGTCGCTGCATCGGTGAACGTCACTACGAGAATTTGCGGCGGTAATAATTCGCGGCCGAAACCGGATTCCCCGCCATGGCCCAAGACCAGGCGTAGGTAAAGTGCGGAGATGGTGAACGTTTTACCGGTGCCCGCGCTGGCTTCAATCAATTGGCTGCCATGTAACGGAAAGCGCAGTGCGAGGGATGCAGTAGGTGGTTGCAGTTGATCGGTGCTCATTCGCTAGCCTCCCCGATGGACACGGATTGCCACGCGGCTTCATAGATCGGTCGATACAATGCATCACACCAGCCGACGAACTCTTCGCTGTCAGTCAGTACGGCAAAGTCCGGGAACTGACGGACTAGAGCGGTGCTTTCTCGACGCTCACCGCCAGTGTTTACGCCATCGCCTTCGTAGGCTTTGCAGGCAGCAGCCTCGGCTTTGCTGGGGTCACTCTGGCCGAGCCAAGCAAATGCGGTTTTAACCGCAACGGGCAACGGTCGCTGCATGCCGGTCTGCCAGGCCATGAGTAGATGAGTAAGCGTTTTGATTGCCGCCTGCTGCTCCAGAGGTGCCAATAGCAACGTTTCATCGCTGGCCACCAATGCAGTACTGAGCGGCAAGCCGCAGGCGCAAGCTACCAGGTGCACTACCCACGGGCGGATGAGTCGATGCCACTTGCGAGTTTTCAGCGAACCAATGGAGTTGGGGATTGCGGTGATAGCGAGCAGATCGCCCTTGCTGTTCTGGTGCAATGCGCTAAGCCAGCCATCGAAACTTGTTTTTTCATGGGTGAAGTTAACGGGTAGCGCGCTAGTCAGTGGCTCAGGCCAAAGCACCAGCAGATCTTGATAACGCTGTAGCAGATCAGGCAAAGGCTCGATTAACTCTTCCTGCAAGCTGGTTCCAAAACCGGCCATTGGCAGCAAACCACTGCCCTGCAATCGACGAGCTTGGGCTATGAGGGCATCGTTTATCTCGTCGGGGTCGGTTAGCGCGGCGTTGAGTAAACTTTCACTCAAGCTGTAACGCTCAAGCGCGTCGAGCACAAACGGTTCTTCGTCAGCCAGCGGCGCTTCGGCCACCTCGAAATAGATCTTCAGGCGCTGGCTGAAAAAGTGCCGAACCGGGTTACGCAAAAAATCTTGAAGTTGCGCAAGGCTCAGCGGGGCGTCTTGCAGATGCTCGGGCAATGGTAGCGTTTCGCCGGATTGTGGTTGGGGCTCGTGGATCATCTGCCATTCACGGGCGAAGCTGAAGAATTCAGTGCCTTGGTGAAAGTATTGGGCACTGAATGGCTGCAACGGGTGCTCGAGGGTTAGCTTGTGCAGCAGTTGCTGGCCGGGATCGCGCTTTTTTTCGTCCTCGGGGAATTCGGCGTTATGCAACTTCCAACCGCTGGCGAGGTGGTCACGAAGCTGACCAATCAGCACCGAGGCTGGGCGTTCACTGTTGTCACGAATGCTACGGCCGACCCAACTTATGTACAGCTGATCGCGGGCCGAGAGCACGGCTTCCAGTAGCAAATAGCGGTCGTCTTCGCGACGGGAACGATCGCCGGGGCGATAATCGCTACCCATCAAGTCGAAATCCAGCGGCGGTTGTGCACGCGGGTAATCGCCGTCATTCATACCCAGCAAGCACACGAGTTTGAAAGGGATGGCGCGCATTGGCATCAGCGTGCAGAAGTTAACCGAACCTGCCAGAAAACGCTGTGACAGACGCCCTTGGTCCAGACCCGCTAACCAGGCTTCGCGGACGACAGTCAGTGGAAGTTCGTCCAGCAGGCCTACCGATTCGCAGGTTTCCAGCCAGGTTTCACGCAGTTGCTCAAGCTGGCCAAGCAGGTAGTCGTCATGCTCGCTGTCAGCTTTGAAGAACAACTGCACCATCGCTTGCATGCGTATGCCCCACACTTGGGGAGTCGCCGGGAGCGAGAGTTCGGTGTGTGCAACCTGGAGGGCATCGATCAATGAAACCAGCGGACCGATCAGTGCAGCGTCCAGCCCTCCAATCTCGTCATAGGGCTCGATGCCGTCAAAAGCGGCACCGGCACCCACGGCATAACCCAGCAGCATTCTGCGCAGGCCGAAATGCCAACTATTTTGTTCCAGGTTATCCGGCAGGCCGAGGCCGACGCGCTGCTGCGCATTGAGCCCCCACCGTACGCCGGCACCTTCGATCCAACGGTGCAAGGTGGCAAGGTCGCGCTCTTCAACCCCAAAGCGTGCGCGCAAGGCTGGTACGTCGAGCAGATCGAGAATCTCGCTGACCGGGAAACGACTGTCAGGAATCTTCAGCAGATGCTCGACGGCGATCAACAGCGGATCACGGCCTCGCTGGCCCTGATCTGCCAAGGTGAACGGAATGAAGCGCCGATCATCGCGTTCAAGCTGGCCGAAAACCGCACGAATGTGAGGGGCATAGCTGTCGATGTCCGGGACCATGACGATGACGTCGCGCGGTCGTAGATCGGGGTCTTTGCTGAAACGAGCAAGCAATTGGTCGTGAAGAATCTCGACTTCACGCTGTGCGCTGTGGGCGACATGGAAGCGCACAGAACGGTCGATGGCCGGATCAACAGAGGGCCATAGTTCACGTGTTTCGTTGAGTGGCCGTAACTCCAGTATGTCGTCCTGAAGCTGACTCAGAATGGTGTGAGGTTCACTTTCGCTGAATAAATCGATACGGCCATCCCTGAACGCAGCGCGATAGCTGTTCGGGTCGTCGTAGCTGTCCAGCAGGTTGATGTAGTCCCGACCTTGCTTACCCCAAGCCGCGAGCAGCGGGTGTGCATGTTGGTGCAGCGCCTCAGGGTCGAGCACGACGGGCATTCCAGTCTTGCGTGCCTGACGCTTGTATTGGTGCCGCAACAAGTCTTTGTCGGCGACGATATCTGCCCAATGGTGGCGACAGGGGTTATGAACGCAGAGCAATACCTGGCTGAACTTGGCCAGACCGGCCAGTGCTTCGAGGGCTTGCGCAGGTAATGATGAGATACCGAAAACAATCACTCGCGACGGCAATCCCGCAGGCGCTTCGGTCAAGGTGTTGATGCGCTCGATAAAGCGCTGGTGAACGCCTGCGCGGCTTTGGCCCATGCCTTCTTCACCAACGTCCAGCAGCAGCGCACGCCACAATTCGGCTTGCCAGCAATTGGCGGCGGTCAGGGCTTTGGCTTCACCTCGGCCGTTACGTAGCTGGTGACGCCCCGCAGCCCAGTCCTCCAGCCAGTCTGCGCGGTACACCTGATATTGGTCGAACAAGTCTGCCAAACGCTCAGACAATTGATAGCGCTTACGCAGATCGGTGTCGGCGGTGAGGAAGCGCTGCAGAGGTTCGAAATGCGGCTGATCAATCAGCGAAGGAAGCAGTCGCATCAGACGCCAGGTCAACGGGGCTTTGTCTAATAGCGAGGCAGCTGGGATTTCATCACGACCCAGCACCAGTCGGTACAACTGCCACATGAAACTGCCAGGGAGTTGCACGTCTATAGCTGCGGAGATACCGCAGCCACCCAGATCGTCATCTTGGGAGTCTTCAGCTAGCGCGAGCTTCAACCACTGGGCAATACCGTTGCTTTGCACCAAAGCAATTTCATTCTCCAGCGGGGCCAGCGGATAGCGACGCATCCAGGAAACGACAAGACTGCGCAATTCGTCCAGTCGGTTGCCATGAACCACCATGAATCCAGCACTGAGCGTCGGTGTAACCGGCATAGCTGCTTCCTTGACTGATACCGTCAGCGGTGTTGCTTTCAGACGGCTCATGAATTGAATAAAACCAATGGCCGAACCTTAAGGGCATGTGATCAAGATTGCCAGATTGGCGTGGTCGATAACGCTGAAAGGATGGTAGATCGTAGGATCTTGAGCGCAGCTTGACTGCGGATTCGCGTGTCAGACTTTAATCTGCAGACAAACAAAACCCCTGAACGCGTAAGCGATCAGGGGTTCTGGAATTTAATCTTGACGATGACCTACTCTCACATGGGGAAACCCCACACTACCATCGGCGATGCATCGTTTCACTGCTGAGTTCG
>NZ_JAMFRV010000273.1 GCF_026224925.1 Pseudomonas sp.
ATCCCCGTCTTGATCGCCGCCCCCCCTATCAGGGTCATCAAGGTCGGACGCTTCACGCGTTTCAGACCCAATGCGAACAGGCAACTCGGGATCCAGCAAATTGCGCCACCCAACAGTGCGGACAGCGCGACCGGTCCCTGGCGGTCGAATAACCACCACACCAGTGTCACAACCAGGGACAAAACCATTTGCGCGGCCACCACTTTTAGTGGCGTAACGCGAGATGGACGACTCACATCCGGACCAAACAGCTTCTCTGCCTCAGCCCGTGTAAGCGGAACGATATTATTGTCTTGCTCGACGTCCCATTGGTCTTGGCGGTATATTGTCCGAACATCGGGGTTGTCGCGCGCGTCCTGTTCGGCGGACGGCCCAACGGGCGGCACGCCATGTACTTCACGCGTCATCGTACTTCCTTAGTCCGGCCCACGCCTTACACAAGGCTTTCGGGCCCATCAAACTGATAAATCGGAGCGATTGTAAGCGATTCTTACTGCCGATTCAAGACTTTACACCCGCAAATCGCTTCTTGGGTATGGCTGTTTTTCGGTCCCGATCGGTCGTGCGCTTTGGTCGGTTTTGGTTTTTTTTACGACCCTGTAAGACGAATCCTGAGCACCTTACAAACGGCGCAAATATCGCGTCAACAGGGTCCTACGCACCCCTCCGCGGGAGCGCTCTGGCGGCCCACTTGCCGCGGCGGGAAAAGCTGTAGCATCAGCACAACGGCTTTCAAACGTGGCTAATGCAAGTGGCAGTTCAACAGGTTGGCGCACGGGTTGGCTCACGGGTTGGCTCACGGGTTGGCTCACGGGTTGGCTCACGGGTTGGCTCACTTACCCAGGTAAAACAGCAGGCCCGCCCCCGCGCCCGTCGCCAACCCAAAAAACGGCAGCGAGATCGCATGGAAAGGTCCCCAGATGCCGCGTTCGCCCGCCAGACGGATGGCGATCAGGTTCGCGAGCGAGCCGATTCCGATACCGAACCCTCCGACGCTCACCCCATACGCCAGCGCGTGCCAGTTGCGGGTGAATTCGGCCAGCAAAATGGTCGCCGGTACGTTGCTGATGCCCTGCGACAATAGCGCTGCGGCGAGATACACCCGCAGCGGCGCTCGTAGATCGACGCCCGCCAGCAAGCCATGAATGACGGGCAACGCCGCCACGCCGCGCAGCACGATGAACATCAGTACGAAAATCAACAGCAGCAGCCAGTCGATTTTCAGTACGGCATTGCGGCGCCACAATCCATACCCCACCAACACCAAGGACCAGGCGATCAATTCATGACGCAGATCCGCCAAGACCACGAAAGCGATGAAGGCCAGGCCCGTCACGCAGATCAACGGGATATCGAGCGGTGGGTGCGCGAGCGTATGGGGAGCGGAACCACTTCCCGTGGGTAGGGCAAACTTCTTGGGGGGAAACAGAAATATCGTCAGCAGTACGAGCATCAGCATCAACACGCCGGCCAGCGGCGCCAAGGCCCAGGTGAACGCAAGAAACGAGACGCCGCTGCTTTGCCAGAGAAACAGATTTTGGGGATTGCCCAGCGGTGTGAGCACCGAACCCGCGTTGACCGCGAGCGCGATCGCGATCACCAGCCGTTTGATCGGCAGCGGTGTCAGCCTGTGCAGCGAGAGCGCGAGCGGCACCACCGCGAACAGTGCGACATCGTTGGTGAGTAGCGTCGCGAGGCCCGCGGCCAACAACACCAGCAAGCATGCAAGGCCGCGTTGCGTGTGAATTCGCTGCAGCAACCGGCGCGCCAGCCAATCGAGCGCGCCTGAAAATTCGATGGCCTTGGTCAGCATTAGCAGCCCGGCCAGTGTCACTATCGTCGGCCAGTCGACCAGGCCCATCAACGCAGGCGGCGTCTGAGGGCGCAGCGCTTCCAATAGGATGAACGCCAACAGCAGGATGGCCAGCACCGGCTCACCCGACACCCAGCGTCCCGTCCAGCGCACGATATGTCGCCATAGCCGCACGGGGGCAACGCGTTTGGATGGCACCGATGTCACGCGGACGGCGTCAGGCGCTTTCGGCGCGGTCGGTACGCAAGCGGTCGATGATGCCTTCCAGCGCATCGCGATTGCCAAAATCGATTGTCAGCGTACCGCGCCCTTTGCGGCCCAGCTTGATTTTGACATTGGCCGCCAGTGCGTCGGACAGCTCTTCCTCGAGACGCTCCAGGTCGCGCCCTCCTGCCTTGACCGGGCGCAGCGAAGCGTCGGCTTGCGCGGATTTCAGTGCGGCGGTAACCAGTTTTTCGGTATCGCGCACCGACATGCGCTTGTTCACCACCTGATGTGCCATTGTGATCTGGCTCGCGGCATCGACCGCCAGCAAGGCCCGCGCATGCCCCATGTCGAGGTCGCCGGCGAGCAGCATGGTTTGCACCGGTTGAGCCAGGTGCAGCAGCCGTAGCAGGTTGGAAACCGCGCTACGTGAGCGTCCGACCGCTTCCGCGGCTTCTTCGTGGGTAAAGTTGAATTCGTCGATCAAGCGCTGA
>NZ_JAMFRV010000274.1 GCF_026224925.1 Pseudomonas sp.
ACAGGTGCTGCATCATCTTGCGCACACCCGCCACATGGCGCCGACTGACAATCAAAGCGTCGCCGTTAAGCCCTCGGAGGAACAACTGAAAATGCCCCAGCGGCGTGCGTTGCAGGCGCTCGATGCGATCGCGCGCAACCAGTGCGTTGCGGTGAATACGTACGAAGCGATCACCGAACTCATCCTCTAGCGCTTTGAGCGGCTCATCCAGCAGCACTTCGCCGCCCTCATGGCGTAAGGTCACGTACTTGTGATCCGCAATAAAAAAGATCACTTGATTCAGCGGTATCAGCTCGATGCCCTTGCGGGTTCGCGCACTGATATGGCTACGCGGGCCACTGCCGGTTTCAGCCGCAGGCCGGGTCATGGCCGCCAGTTGAACCCGATTCGGGCGCTCGGCTTTTTTCAAGGCTTCGAGCAAATGCTCGGCTCGTACCGGTTTGACCAGATAACCCACAGCACTGACCTGAAACGCTTCCAGAGCAAATTCATCGTGGGCCGTGCAAAAAACCACCGCGGGCGGCGTCTCGCGTTCGCACAGTTTGGCGGCGACCTGCAGGCCGTCCAAACCCGGCATGCGGATATCGAGTAGCACCACATCCGGTTTAAGGCTATCAATCAGCGCCAAGGCTTCTTCGCCATTGGTAGCGCTGGGCTCAAGGACTCTGTAGCCCTCGATTTCACTGACCAAGCGACTTAGTCGTTCACGGGCCAGCGGTTCGTCATCAACGATCAGGACATTCATATTGCTTTGGCTTCCTGCGTGAGTCTCGCACAAGGATAGCGTAGACAGGTGAAGTGACGACCGTCACGGCGCTCCACGCTCAGACTGGCGCGCGGACCAAAAAGTGCCGCAATTCGCGCACCAATGTTCACCAGTGCCTGATGAGTGCCGTTGGAAGTCTGCCTTTTGGCTACTTCGTCATAGGGATTGCTGACACACAATACGAACTCCCCCTTCTCATAGGTTGCCTCGACCCGAACTACACCGCCTTCAACCCTCGGCGCTATGCCGTAGAGCAAGGCGTTTTCAAGTAATGGTTGTAAGGTTAGCTGTGGAATTGGCAAGTCGTCCGGAATTGCACTCACCACCCAATCCAACTGTAGACGCTCGCCAAGACGATATTGCTCAATTGATAAATATCGTTTTGCCAATTCAAGTTCGTCACGCCATGTCACAAGGTTTCCGGGCTTGGCGAGGCTCGCACGAAACAAATCGGAAAGGTCCAGCACTGCCTGTTCTGCCTTGACCGGGTCGCTGGCGACCAAGCTGGCAATACTGTTAAGCGTGTTGAAGAGGAAGTGTGGCCGGATCCGCGCCTGTAACGATTCGATCCTGGCTCGCAATTCCGCCTGCTGCTGTTTGCGCCACTGACTCTGTAGATAAAAATAGCGCAACATCAGTGCCGACATGATCAACGCAATCAGCGAATAGCGAAAATACCTTTCTACCATTACTCCGACCGTTGCCGGACGCGCCAGTTCGCAATAGTCGGTCACCGCCGTGCACATCATCGTCAATCCCACCACCAGCAGGCAGCACAAAATACCCGCAACGCCCGCAGGCAACTTTGCCAACCAAGGGCGCAGCCCACATAACAACGCCGCTGAAAGCAAGACAATCCATTGCACGAAAAGCGACATCAGTGCGAGGCGCACCCAGTTAAAGCCCGTGACCATGGGTTCGACCAGCACGAGAACTATCACCAAAAGCTCAGCCAGAACCACCAACACTAACAATGCCTGGGGCACGCACAGCTCGGGTAGGAAGAATTCTTTTTCGGGCACTGGCGCTGCACCCGTTTTCAACCGGTCATTTCGCATTACGTCAGTCTCGGCGACGCGGGACCAAGCGGCAAGCGGCTCAAGAATAAAAAGCTGCAACCCTGCTATTATCGCCAGCGCCGTCTCAACCTCGGCTACTCCCTATTTTTAACACCTGACAGCAGAATAACGAGCGAACCCATGAGCACCGACAAGACCAATCAGTCCTGGGGCGGCCGCTTCAGTGAACCCGTCGACGCGTTCGTCGCCCGCTTCACCGCCTCCGTCACTTTCGATCAACGCCTGTATCGCCACGACATTATGGGCTCCATCGCCCATGCAACGATGCTGGCCCATGTCGGCGTTTTGACCGACGCAGAACGCGACGCTATCGTCGACGGGCTGAATAACATCCAGACCGAAATCGAGGCCGGCAACTTCGACTGGCGCATCGATCTGGAAGATGTGCACATGAACATCGAAGCGCGCCTGACTGATCGCATCGGCGTTACCGGTAAAAAACTGCACACCGGCCGCAGCCGTAACGACCAAGTTGCGACCGATATTCGCCTGTGGTTACGTGATGAAATCGACTTGATCCTGGCTGAGATCACTCGCCTGCAAAAAGGCCTGCTGGGCCAAGCCGAGCGCGAAGCCGAAACCATCATGCCTGGCTTCACGCACCTGCAAACCGCCCAACCGGTGACGTTCGGTCACCACATGCTGGCGTGGTTCGAAATGCTCAGCCGCGATTACGAACGTCTGGTCGACTGCCGCAAGCGCCTCAATCGCCTGCCGTTGGGCAGCGCCGCACTGGCCGGCACCACATACCCGATTGATCGTGAACTGGTGTGCAAGCTGTTGGGTTTTGACGCCGTCGGCGGCAACTCGCTAGACAGCGTGTCTGATCGCGATTTCGCGATTGAGTTTTGCTCGGCAGCCAGCGTGGCGATGATGCACTTGTCGCGCTTCTCCGAAGAACTGGTGCTGTGGACCAGCGCACAATTCCAGTTCATTGACCTGCCAGATCGTTTTTGCACCGGCAGTTCGATCATGCCGCAAAAGAAAAACCCTGACGTGCCAGAACTGGTACGCGGTAAAAGTGGCCGGGTGTTCGGCGCCTTGATGGGCCTGCTAACCTTGATGAAGGGCCAGCCTCTGGCCTACAACAAGGACAATCAGGAAGACAAAGAGCCGCTGTTCGACGCTGCTGACACCTTGCGCGACTCACTGCGTGCCTTTGCGGACATGATCCCGGCGATCAAACCCAAGCATGCGGTTATGCGTGAAGCGGCGCTGCGTGGGTTCTCAACCGCCACTGATCTCGCCGATTACCTGGTACGCCGCGGCCTGCCATTTCGCGACTGCCACGAAATCGTTGGCCATGCCGTGAAATATGGCGTGGAAAGCGGGAAAGACTTGGCTGAGATGAGCCTCGAAGAGTTGCGTAAATTCAGCGATCAAATCGATCAGGACGTGTTCGCCGTACTGACCCTTGAAGGCTCGGTGAACGCACGCAACCATATTGGCGGCACTGCGCCGGCGCAAGTCAAGGCGGCAGTAGTGCGCGGCGAAACGCTGCTGGCCTCCCGCTGAGTAACCCTGTAGGAGCCAACGTGTTGGCGAAGGCCCTTGGCGGCATGCCTGATACCGTCTCGCCAACAAGTTGGCTCCCACAGATGATTGTGTTGCCCGTACATTCGTAATTTATTTCAGGAAATCAGCATGACTGACAAAAACGACATCATTGACGACGACGAAGAAGAATTCGCTGAATCCACCTTGATTCAAGCCATCGAAAACCAGATTGAAAGCGAAAATCCACCGGCCGCCAAAGCGACATTCAACAAGCTCACGTTGGTGGGTTACGAACGCGAAGAGATCCTGCAGTTGATGGCCCATGTGCTCGCGGTCGAGATTGACGCGTTGCTGGAAGACGACCGCCCGTTCAATACAGAGTGGTACGAACAGGCACTGCGTGCGCTTCCGACCCTGCCGCCAGAAACCAAATGACAGCCGGCTAAAGATCTCCTGCAAAAACTCTGGCGTGTGGCTACACTGCAAAAGCCCCCGCTGCCGTAACACCTCCGGGGCTGTCGCGCCAAGCCGGCTTTATGGGTCCTAAAGAACTCAATAAGCGCAGAACAACTCGTTCCTGTGCCTTGACTCAAGACAGACTCACACACCAGCGAAGCGTATTACTGGAAAAGTCTGGAGTGCCTATGTCGTATACCCCTGAGTTGGTTGCCGAACTGGAAATCCTTGCACTGTTCAATCTGGGCAACACCCTTGAAGGACTCAAAGTTCATCACATAGCAGCTCCCAAAGCGATTGCAGCCGCGCAACGCTTGTTCGATAAAGGGCTAATCACCCAGTTTGATGGTGGCTACCTGACCAGTTTGGGCCTGGAAGCGGCCAAGCATGCCCAATCACTGCTGACCATTCTCAACGTCACCGAAGCTGCCTGAAAAACCATGCCGGGCTCGCGGGAATCCTCCATCCGGACAGGTCTCGCGAGCCATTCTTTCGGCCTTCATCTTTCGCAAACGCTGCCGATAAAGTAGTGGAGTGGCTTCAACAAAAGACACGCGTCGATGCGTCTGATTTAGCTGTACGTTGCTCGCCGTCCTCATTTTACTTTTCGAGCCCTCCGCCGGTTAGCTGCGATGACGCGTACCTTTGAAATTCGCCCCGACCTGGATGACGGCATCGACCGTAAGGTTCTCAACCAGCTTCGAAACCGCTTTCTAGCCGTCAACGATGGACGGCTGGGCCGCGCCATGGAAGGTCTGTCGACCCGCCAACAAGCTGTTTTGACGCTGCTGCCGTTGTTCTTCCACGTCAACCATCCATTGTTGCCGGGCTATACTTCCGGTAGCACGCCAGCCGGGGTTTCTGGCTATGATCCAGACGCTCAAGCATTGGCCGAAGCCCAGCGGCTGACCCGATCTTTTTCCTACAAGCAGCGCCACGGTAATCCGCCGCAACCGATCCACGGCCTATTCCTGATGGGCAGCCTTGGCACCTTGGCTCAAGCTGAGCAAAGCGATATGGATGTCTGGGTCTGCCATGACTCGGAACTAGGCTCTGAAGCCATCGCTGAATTGCGCAAAAAATGCCAGGCACTCGAAACGTGGGCCTTAAGCCAAGGCGCCGAAGCGCATTTCTTCCTGATAGACCCTAAGCGTTTCGTACTCGGCGAGCGCGATGCGCAACTGAGTTCAGAAGACTGCGGCACTACCCAGCACTATCTGTTGCTGGACGAATTTTACCGCACCGCTGTCTGGTTGGCGGGACGTACGCCGCTGTGGTGGCTAGTGCCCGTCTACGAAGAACAGCGTTACAACGAATACACCCACACGCTGATATCCAAGCGTTTCATCCGCGCCGACGAGACTCTTGACCTTGGCCACCTGGCGCACATTCCGCCCGGAGAGTTCATCGGGGCAGGGCTTTGGCAGTTGTTTAAAGGCATCGAGTCACCGTACAAGTCGGTGCTAAAGCTTTTACTGACCGAGGTTTACGCCAGCGAACAGCCGCACGTGCAGTGTTTGAGCCTGCGCTTCAAGCAAGCGGTGTTTGCCAATGCCCTTGATCTTGATGAGCTTGACCCCTACATGATGGTTTACCGGCGCATAGAGGAATACCTCAAGGCACGGGGCGAGCCCGAGCGCCTGGAACTGGTGCGGCGCAGTCTGTACCTGAAGGTCAACAAAAAGCTCACGGGCTCGCCGCGCCAACGCACCACTAGTTGGCAGCGCTTGCTGCTGGTGCGTTTGGCCAAGGAATGGAATTGGGACGACCGGCAATTAGCGCTACTGGACAGCCGCAGCCAGTGGAAAGTCCGCCAAGTGGCCACTGAGCGCCGGGCGCTGGTGAACGAGCTGAATTACAGCTATCGCTTTCTCACTGAGTTCGCCCGCACGCAAAAAGCCGTCAGTTTGATCAACAAACGCGACTTGAACGTCTTGGGCCGACGCCTGTACGCAGCGTTCGAACGTAAGGCTGGCAAGGTTGAGTTCATTAATCCGGGAATCGCTCCGGATTTGGCCGAAGACACGCTGACTCTTGTGCAATCACCCAACAAACGCGAGCCGGGGAAAACCCAGTGGGGGCTGTACAACGGCAGCCTGGGTGCGCAGGAATGGGAACATTTCTCACCGGTCAAGCGCAGTCGGGAGTTGCTCGAACTGCTGGCCTGGTGTCACCGCAACAATGTGATTGATCACACCACGCGCCTGGCGCTGCACCCCGGCAGCAGCGATTTGACCGAGTTTGAGCTGTTCAACCTGATGGGCAGCCTGCAACAGGCCATTCCCCTGCCACTTGGCGCCGTCAGCGAACAGCGCCTACTGCGTCCCAGCGCACCGAGCGAAGTGTTGTTACTGGTCAATGTTGGCGTCGATCCGCTCAAGCATCATCGGGATCTGAATATTCTGATGACCACCGAGCGCACGGACTCGCTGAGCTACGCCGGGGTTCGCGAAAACCTGGTATTGACCTTCGACCAGATCACGCTCAATAGCTGGAACGAAATACTGGTGAGCCGGTATGACGGACCCCATGCGCTGCTCGACTGCTTGAGCAATTTCCTCAGCAACTTGCCAGATGACGCAGAACAGCCGCGAGTACGCGTGCGCTGCTTCTGCCATAACCGCGCGCCCGCCATCGCTCAGCGTGTGGAAGAGTTGGTGAAAACCGCGCAGTTGCTGCTGGCCCGGCGCTTGAATCATCGTTACCTGATCCAGGTTCAGCAGCAGTACCACGTACTGGAAATGGTCCCGGGCCAGATCAACCATGTGCCGCTGCCCAGCCTTCGCGCACTGATGGATTATTTGAGCGAAGAACTGCCACATTACAGCCCGCTGCATCTGGACCCGCATGCCCTGAACGACCATGACCTGGCGATGATCCTGCCCCACGGCCAGCCAGAATGTATTCAGGTGTTCTACCGCATCAGCCAACCCCACGCTGATCTGTATGTGCTCGATGAACACAATGCGCTTTGGCATCAGCGCTTGCCGTACTTCGACGAGCCAAGCCTTTTGTTACCGCTGCAACGCTTTTTCCAGTCGTTGGTGTATCGACGAAGCGCCCTGCTACCTCTGGACAATCCGTTGAAGCCGCTGGCGCTGGAGACGCTGTACTACCAGATCTTGCCCTCAGGGCAGAGTCGCGCCCGGCGCATCGAACCGCGCTCGGCACCTGCGACACCTGTGGATAAACCGTTCTATGACGTGCAAGCGATCATTGAGGAGGCGGCGCCGGGCCAGGTCAGCGTTACCCTGTATTGCAACCAGCGTGAGTTTTCCGAGTTGGAATACGGTGAGCAGTTATTCGCCGTCGTCGCGCAACAAATTCTGCAACAACGCAGCGAAGGCCAGCGCTACCGCTGCTACATCACTGACTTGGACCTCTCCGGCCTGCTGGGCGACGCGCGCGGACAGAGCATTCTGTTTTTGCGCTACAAAGCCGACCTGGAGAAGTCATTGAACAGCGCAATGGACGTGGCCTGACAGGCAAACCGCGCCGCCTGCTTGCCTAAACGTCGTACTCGCCCGCAGCTTCGGGTTGGTATTCCACCGCCAGCAAGGTCAACTTGAGGGTTTTGCCGCCCGGCGCGGGCCAGGCGATGTGTTGCCCGACCTGCAGGCCCAGCAATGCACACCCAACGGGCGCCAATACGGACACAGTACCGTCGGCACCTGCGTCTTGCGGATAGACCAACTTCAGGTGGTAATCCTTGCCGCTGCTTTCTTCGCGGCAATGCACACGCGAATTCATGGTCACCAGACCAGCCGGTACCTCTTCGTGGCCTACCACTTGATCGGCACGATCCAGTTCGGTTTGAAGGGCCTCAATACCTGGCGTTGCATCATCCAGGCTGGCGATCAAGCGCTCAAGACGCTGTACGTCGAGGCGGGTGAGGATAATCGAAGGTGCTTTATTCATGGTCCCGGGAATCTCCCTTGGTTATTCGCTACAAATGCAAAACCCCGCGTATAAAGGCGGGGTTTTGATGGGCCTCGGACAAAAGAGGTATGTCCGGACACTACCATAGCAGCACGAATATACAAGCCGACAGGCTATTAGCCAATCAGGATCTGTGCGGACTCAATGTCCAGTTTGCGCTGTGCAGCGGTTGCACAAATTTGTCGACGGCGGTCGTCGTCAGCCGCTCGCCACTCGCGAATGTCCTCCACGTGACGCCAGCAGCCGCGGCACACCTTCTGCTCATCAAGACGGCAGATGCTGATGCAGGGTGAAGGCACTGCGGGGCTGACGTTGCTAAACAGCGGCTTAGCCGGCTTGACCGGCGCGGGGCGGTTCGCGGTGACTAGAGTATCGGTCACGATCAGATCTCGTCGAAATCCAGCTCAACACCACCTTGTTCCTGGCAAAGGCGATGAAGCATTTCACTGAGCAGCTCTTCGCTGGTGTCGTGGGCCCAGCGCTTCTCTTCTTCGTCGTAGTCAAAATGGAAACCACCTGACTTCGCTGCCAACCACAGCTGACGCAGAGGCTCTTGGCGGCTGAAGATGAGCTGGGTACCATTTTCGAACTTCACGGTCAGCACACCTGCGGAGTTTTCCAGGTCGAGATCCAAACCGCTCTCATCAAAGATATCTTCCAGCGCTTGCTGGGTGGCATCGACCAGATCGTGAAAGCGGGCTTCAGTCAAACTCATTACGGGAACCTCAAAAAGTGTCTACCAACGGCGCAGCGACGCAAGATACGGTCGCTTTAAGACAAATGCAAAGCATACCCGCCCAATAGCAGGCAGCAATGCCCATAAGCGCGACCCAGCCGGTGCAATCGCCAGGACCTTGTTCGAAGCCCCGTCGGACGGGTCGTACGCTACATAGGCAAGGCGCTGGGTGGTCGGTATACTCGGGCGCAATTAATGCTTTTACAAAGGATTTCGCCATGAAGCGCCTGATCTCTTCCCTTGCTGCGCTCCTCGCGGTTGCTTGTCTCGTCTCTGCCTGTGGTCAAAAAGGGCCGCTTTATATGCCCGATGACAGCCAAAACCCTGACGACCAAGCCAAATCGTCGCAATCAAGCTCGCACAAGCACTCTACTAACTAGGGAACACCCATGGACGCCTTCAACTACCGCGACGGTGAGCTGTTCGCGGAGGGTGTAGCGTTGTCTGCCATTGCCGAACGTTTTGGCACGCCGACCTACGTTTACTCCCGCGCGCATATCGAAGCGCAATACACCGCATACACCGATGCTTTGAGCGGCATGCCTCACCTTGTGTGCTTCGCGGTAAAAGCCAACTCAAACTTGGGTGTACTCAATGTCCTGGCGCGCCTTGGCGCTGGTTTCGACATTGTTTCCATTGGCGAGTTGGAGCGTGTGCTGGCCGCCGGTGGCAGCCCAGACAAAATCGTGTTCTCCGGCGTCGGCAAAACCCGCCAGGACATGCGTCGCGCACTGCAAGTCGGCGTTCATTGCTTCAACGTGGAATCCACTGACGAACTCGAACGCCTGCAAGTCGTTGCTGCAGAGCTGGGCGTCCGCGCGCCTATCTCGTTGCGCGTCAACCCGGACGTCGATGCGGGCACCCACCCGTACATCTCCACTGGCCTCAAAGAAAACAAGTTCGGCATCGCTATTGCTGATGCCGAGGACGTTTACATCCGCGCCGCACAGCTGCCAAACCTTGAAGTGATCGGTGTCGATTGCCATATCGGTTCGCAACTGACCAGCCTGCCACCCTTCATCGACGCACTGGATCGCCTGCTGGCGTTGATTGACCGTCTCGGCGAGTGCGGCATTCATTTGCACCACGTTGATCTCGGCGGCGGTCTGGGTGTTCGCTACCGTGACGAAGAGCCGCCGTTGGCCAGCGAATACATTGCCGCCGTACGCCAGCGTATGGACGGTCGCGACTTGGCGCTGGTGTTCGAACCCGGTCGCTTTATCGTTGCCAACGCCGGCGTGCTGCTGACCCAGGTCGAATACCTCAAGCACACTGAGCACAAAGATTTCGCCATCGTCGATGCCGCAATGAACGATTTGATCCGTCCAGCGCTGTATCAAGCCTGGATGAACGTCACGGCGGTTCGCCCGCGTGATACTCAGCCGCGCACCTACGACATCGTAGGGCCTATTTGCGAAACCGGTGACTTCCTGGCCAAGGGCCGCGAATTAGCGCTGGCCGAAGGTGACTTGCTTGCCGTGCATTCGGCAGGCGCGTACGGTTTTGTCATGAGTTCAAACTACAACACCCGTGGCCGTACCGCTGAAGTACTGGTCGATGGCAACGAAGCGTTTGAAGTGCGTCGTCGCGAAACCGTGGCAGAGCTGTTTGCTGGCGAAAGCCTGCTGCCGGAGTAACCCATGCTGCTGCGTTTTACCAAGATGCATGGCCTAGGCAACGACTTCATGGTTTTAGACCTTGTCAGTCAACACGCGCACATTCTGCCCAAGCACGCCAAACAATGGGGTGATCGCCACACCGGGATCGGCTTCGATCAGCTATTGCTGGTCGAAGCACCGAGCAACCCAGAGGTGGATTTTCGCTACCGAATCTTTAATTCCGACGGTTCCGAGGTCGAACAGTGCGGCAACGGCGCTCGCTGCTTTGCGCGCTTTGTGCTGGATAAACGCCTGACCGCCAAACGGCAGATTCGCGTTGAAACCAAAAGCGGGATCATTGAACTGGATATCCGCAGCGACGGACAGATCAGCGTCGATATGGGCCCGCCACGGCTGGTCCCGGAGCAGATCCCGTTTGACGCTTCAGAGCAGGCGCTGAGCTACGCGGTTGAAGTCGATGGTCAAATCATCGACCTTGCCGCAGTATCAATGGGAAATCCTCACGCTGTTTTGCGTGTCGAAGACATCAACAACGCCCCCGTGCATGTGCTCGGGCCAAAGCTTGAACATCACCCGCGCTTCCCTGCGCGAGTCAATGTCGGCTTCTTGCACGTTGTCGATCGCCAACGCGCGCAATTGCGTGTCTGGGAACGCGGTGCAGGGGAAACCCAGGCCTGCGGAACCGGCGCTTGCGCAGCAGCGGTGGCGGCCATTAGTCAGGGATGGATGGACTCGCCCCTGTTGATCGACCTGCCGGGCGGGCGGCTGTCCATTGAATGGGAAGGCCCTGGCCACTCCGTGAAAATGACCGGCCCGGCCGTGCGGGTTTACGAAGGACAAGTTCGTCTATGAGTGAGCAAATACGATGACCGATCAACCTCAGGTTTCAGCCGAAAAGCCCAGCGAAGCATCTGCCGATCAAGCAGCGCCCACCCCTGAAGCAGAGGCGATCGCCGCGTATTTGCTTAAACATCCGGAGTTCTTCGTCGAGCACGAAGAGCTGCTAACCACGCTTCGTATTCCGCATCAACGTGGTGACACCGTGTCGCTGGTCGAGCGTCAGCTCAAGCTGTTGCGTGACCGCAACATCGAAATGCGCCACCGCCTCTCCCAGCTTATGGACGTCGCCCGGGACAATGACCGGCTGTTCGACAAAACCCGTCGCCTGATGCTCGCGTTAATCGACGCCAGCAGCCTGGAAGAGGTGGTCATCGCCGTCGAAGACAGCCTGCGCCAAGAGTTTCAGGTGCCCTTTGTCAGCCTGATTCTGTTCAGCGAAAAACCGTTGCCGGTCGGACGCTGGGTCAGTACAGAAGACGCGCAGAAAGCCATCGGCGGCCTGATTTCGGACGAAAAGATTGTGTGCGGCGTTCTGCGAGAGCACGAGTTGGCGTTTTTGTATGGCGCCGAACAAGGCGAACACGTCGGCTCCAGCGCCGTCGTAGCCCTGACTCACCAAGGGCTGCACGGCGTACTGGCGATCGGCAGCCGTGATCCGCAGTATTACAAAAGTTCGGTCGGCACCCTGTTTCTCAGCTACATCGCTGAAGTATTGGGCCGCGTACTGCCGCGCTTTACTCAGTCGTCACGCCCGGTCTACTAACATGGAACGGCAGCTGGACGCTTACTGCACGCATCTGCGCAGCGAGCGTCAGGTGTCGCCGCATACCTTGGAAGCCTACCGCCGAGACTTGAACAAGGTGCTGGCCTTCTGCGAGAAGCAAAACCTCAGCAGTTGGTCGGCGCTGGACATCCAGCACCTGCGCAGCCTGATCGCCCGCTTGCACCAGCAAGGGCAATCCTCTCGCAGCCTGGCGCGCCTGCTGTCAGCGGTTCGCGGGCTTTATCACTACCTGAATCGCGAAGGCCTGTGCAATCACGACCCGGCCAATGGCTTGTCACCGCCCAAAGGCGAGCGCCGCCTGCCTAAAACCCTTGATGCAGACCGCGCCCTGCAATTGCTCGACGGTGCCGTCGAGGATGATTTCCTCGCCCGCCGCGATCAGGCGATTCTTGAGCTGTTCTACTCTTCTGGGCTGCGACTTTCAGAGCTTACCGGGCTCAATCTCGAACAGCTTGATTTGAGTGACGGTCTGATTCAAGTTCTCGGTAAAGGCAGCAAGACCCGTGTGCTGCCGGTAGGCAAAAAAGCCCGCGAAGCCCTGGAAATCTGGTTGCCGCTACGGGCTCTGGCGAACCCGCAAGACGACGCAGTGTTCATCAGCCAGCAAGGACGGCGCCTGGGCCCTCGTGCGATTCAGGTGCGGGTAAAAGCCGCCGGCGTACGTGAACTTGGGCAGAACCTGCATCCCCACATGCTTCGCCACTCGTTCGCCAGCCATTTGCTCGAATCTTCCCAGGATTTGCGTGCGGTTCAGGAGTTACTCGGCCATGCCGACATCGCCACCACGCAGATCTATACGCACCTGGACTTTCAGCATTTAGCCACGGTGTACGACAGCGCCCATCCTCGGGCCAAACGCGTAAAGGGCACTGATCATGATTAAGCTGATTACCTTCGACCTCGACGACACATTGTGGGACACCGCCCCGGTGATCATCAGCGCCGAAGCCGTGCTGCGAGAATGGCTAGCAGAACACGCACCAAATTTGGGCCCCGTGCCAGTCGAACACTTGTGGGCGATTCGCACGCGCTTGGTCGAGGCCGATCCGTCGTTTAAGCACCGGATCAGTG
>NZ_JAMFRV010000275.1 GCF_026224925.1 Pseudomonas sp.
GAATGCAGCTTTGCCGACGCGAGCGCCAGCAGCTCCCTATGGCGCAAAAGATTTCTTATCTTTGTGCCTTGATAGAGAGGCGAAGGCAGACCGAACTCGAAGGCGCTCGGAGTTACTGTTTGTCGGCAGTCGCGAAAGGAATTTCATCGCTACATACTTATTGCGCTTACCTACTCTTGCGTTAAATCAGTCATCCCGGAATCTTAGAAAATCAGCGATTGTGTCAATAGAACGCCAACGTTCCGTTTTATTGCAGAATGCTGCGGATCAGCTCGCAAACGGCGAATCGCTGATCAGATGGTCAGTAAGCAGATTGGCTTTCGAGTCGGGCGCGGTAATTGGAGTGGCGCAGGTTTCTCATCATCCCGTTCGGTCTTTGTCCGTTTTGAATGACGCGCTTCTTTTGCGCAGTCGTATAGAAAGGCTTGTGGTGCACACCTACGCGTGGTGCATCGTAGTCCAAAATAAATGGAGTTTTCTTGAGCACCCTGTCTTCATTTGCTATGCGATGGACCGGCATCGTCGCATGCACTCTATGTATAACGGCATGTGCCGTCGGGCCCGACTATCACAGACCATCGGTGTCAGTGCCCGAGAGCTTCAAGGAAGGCACCGACTGGCAACGGGCCCAGGCGAATCCGCAGGACTCGTTGTCCAGCACTTGGTGGCTCGCCTATAACGACGCCACGCTCTCAGACCTAGTGGATAAGTCTCTCAAGGCAAATCAATCGATCATCGCAGCAGAAGCGGCGTACCGATTGGCCAAGGCAACCGTCGAAGCTAATACCGCCAGCTTGTTTCCATTGGTCACAGCGGGTGTCTCCGGGTCCCGAAGCGGCGGCAACATCAACAGCTCAAGCTCAAGTGCCACAGCCAAATCGGGCGGACTTGGCGGACAATCCAACCTCATCAACGCGAACCTGTCGGCAAGTTGGGAACTCGACCTGTGGGGGCAAGTCCGGCGCCAGATCGAGTCAGCTAAAGCAAGTGCGCAAGCAAGCGATGCTCAACTTGCCGGCGAACGACTGTCGATCGCAACCAGTCTCGCAATCGATTACTTTGAGCTGCGTCAGGCTGACATTGATATCGCTTTTCTCAAGCAACAGCAACAGATCGACAGCGCGATCCTTGATATGACACGGGCTGGTTTTCTTCAAGGCATCGATACCAATGACGATGTTCTGACCGATCAAGATACGCTCGAAGTTGTGATTGCCGACCTGCAAAACACTGAGATCTCACGCGAAAGATGTGAGCATGCAATTGCGGTGCTGATCGGCTTGCCCCCTGCAGGCTTTACTTTGCCAGCCCGGCAAGACTATGCGTATGCAACGCCTCCAGTGCCGCTTGGCTTGCCTTCGCAATTGCTTGAACGACGCTACGATGTGGTCAGCGCAGAGCGCACCGCTGCTGCAGCCAATGCCAAAATAGGCGCCGCGGAAGCCGCGTTCTTCCCCGACCTGACGCTGTCTGCCGAGGGTGGCTTCGAGCACAACACGCTAGCGCGACTATTCACCGTGCCGAGCCGTTTCTGGACTTTGGGCCCTGATCTCGCCGGCACGCTCCTTGACGGCGGAGCCCGCACGGCGGCGGTTCATGAAGCAGAGGCAACCTATGACGAAGACGTCGCGAATTATCGAAGCACGGTGCTGACTGCTTTCCAGAACGTCGAGGACAGCCTCTCTTCGTATAACCATTTACGGCAACAAGAACAGGCGCTCGCAAACGTCTTCCAGCGTAACCAACAAGTGTTTTCAAGCCAGCAAGCGCAGTTGCTCGCAGGCACGGCTAGCAGGCGGAGTTTGCTGACGCAGCAACTCACGCTAATTCAGGCAGCACAAAGCGTAAAAGACACTCAGGCCTTGTTGGTCGAAAGTCAGGTTTCGCTGGTCAAGAACCTGGGCGGCGGTTGGCAATGGAACGAAAGCCGGGGCGTGGCCGCAAATCCTATTGCTTCTTCCGCTCAAATGCCTGCTCAACACCTAGCGCCATGATCGTTCGCTTTGGCAGGACAGGCGTCCAATTTAAGTTAACGCGCGCACATCGGCGGCCAATCGCTAATCGTGCGACACGACTCGACGGCGAGACCGACTACGTCGTGATTCGCGAAACAAACGGAGTTTTCATGAAGGCAATACCCCTGCTGGGTCTCAGCGTTGTTGTGCTGTTTGGTTGCAGCAAAGCGAGTAAGCCACCGGCACCTCCGCCGCCGCAAGTCAGTGTCATGACGGTTCAGCCTCAAACTTTGGCGCTGACACGGCCCATGGTTGGACGTCTGTCGGCCTACCTCAGCTCGAATGTTACGGCGCGTGTCTCCGGCGTGCTGATCAAGCGCGATTATAAGGAAGGCAGCAATGTCCAGGCCGGCCAGGTATTGTTTGAGATAGACCCCACCTACTATAAGGCGCAGCTCAACAATGATCTTGGCGTGCTGGGCGAAGACCAAGCGACTTATCTCAACGATCGCGTTAATGCGGCGCGTTATCACAAGTTGCTGCCGGTCGGTTCAATCTCGCAGCAAACCGCCGATAACGCCGACGCAGCAGTCCGCGTCGATGCAGCCAAGGTGAATGCCGATCAGGCTTTGGTCGAAAGCGCACGCATCAATCTGGGATACACCAAGGTCAAGTCGCCGATAAGCGGCATCGCGGGCCAGCAGCAAGTGACAGTGGGAGCGGTAGTGGGAAACGGTACGGCTGACGCGGGCTCGAGCGGAACATCGCTGACGACAGTCAATCAAATCGACCCGGTCTACGTAAACTTCACCATGAGCTCAGCGGATCTGTTGTCGTTACGCGAGTCCCAGAGTCACGGCAACGTTGCTTTGTCCAGGCAGGATCAGGTAAAAGTGCAAGTGGTTCTGCCCGACGGCGCCAACTACGGAAAGGTCGGCACGCTTGATTTCTCGGATGCCGCCGTGAACGCAACCACCGGTGCGGTCAACTTACGGGCTACATTACCGAATCCGCAGAACGAACTCCTGCCCGGCATGTATGTAAGCCTTAACGTCGATCTCGGTCAGCAGAACAATGTTTTCCTAGTGCCGCAAGAAGCGATTCAACGCGATACCGTCGGCGCCTTTGCGCTGGTGACGGACCAGACCGGGAAGGTCGCCCGCAAAGATGTTACGGCAACCAATAATCTTGGTACCGATTGGATTGTCACCAGCGGCCTCAAGGGTGGCGATCAGGTAATCGTCACGAACTTGCAAAGCGCGCATGAGGGAGGTCAAGTCAAGGCAGCTCCCTATCAAGCGCCAGCCCGCGCCGCGGCACAGGGCGCCTCCGTCGCTTCGGGCGCTTTTGCCCCGGCATCCGGCAATCCACAATAAGGACGCTCCTCCATGCCTAGCTTCTTTATCGATCGCCCGGTCTTTGCCTGGGTGATCCCAATCCTGATCTGCCTGGTCGGCTACATCTCGATGCGAAACCTCGGCGTCGACTCCTATCCGGAGATAGCCCCACCGCAAGTGACCATCACGGCAACCTATCCCGGCGCGAGCGCCGCGACCATGGAGTCGACGGTCACCGAGGTCATCGAACAGCAACTCACCAGCCTGGACAACCTGCTGTACTTCAGTTCGACATCCAACTCGAACGGCACGGCTGTCATCACGCTGAGTTTTGCCACCGGCACGAATCCGGATACGGCGGAAGTCCAAGTGCAGAACAAGGTCAGCTTGGCCCAGCCATTGCTGCCCTCCCAAGTCACGCAACAGGGAGTGGTGGTGGCCAAGGCCAGCCCGGACATTCTGATGTTCGTGGCACTGCAGTCCAACAATCCATCGATCGACGCGTCGCGTTTGAGCGATATCATCGCTTCGCAGATTCAACCGGTAATCGCGCGCCTTAATGGTGTAGGCAGCACGTTCATGCTGGGGTCGGAATATGCGGTACGCATCTGGATCGACCCGGATAAGCTGCAAGGCTACGGTCTCTCGACGACGCAGGTGCTCAAAGCCATCAGCGCGCAGAATGCGCAATTCGCTACCGGCTCGGTGGGTGCCGATCCTGCAGTGAAGGGCCAAGTCTTTACCGCCACGGTCTCGGGTGACACCTTATTTTCTTCGTTACAACAGTTCCGCGACATCATCTTGCTGACGAATAGCAACGGCACCGTGATTCGCATGAGCGACGTAGCGAAGATCACCTTTGGCGCCCAATCCTATGGATCAGCCGCACGTTACCGGGGCAAGGCGGCCGGTGGCATGGGTGTCTATTTGCTGCCAGGCGCCAACGCGCTGGCAGTTGCCAAGACCGTGAAAGCAGAGATGGCCGAACTTGCCCGAGACTTGCCGTCCGGCGTCAGCTGGAACGTGCCGTATGACACAACGCCATTTATTACTGCTTCGATCACCGACGTCGTCAAGACCCTGGCGGAAGCCATCGCGTTAGTGTTCGTGGTGATGCTGATTTTCCTGCAAAACCTGCGCGCGACGTTGATTCCCACTCTGGTTATTCCGGTGGCGCTGCTCGGTACTTTCATCGGTCTGTCGCTGCTGCACTTCTCACTGAATCAGCTCACACTCTTCGGGATGGTGCTCGCGATCGGCATTGTGGTGGACGATGCGATCGTGGTGATCGAGAACGTCGAACGGATCATGTCAGAGGAGCACCTACCGCCCAAAGAGGCGACACGGAAGGCGATGAAGCAAATCACCGGGGCAATTTTGGCGATTACAGTGGTACTTGCGGCTGTGTTCATCCCCTCCGCTCTACAGCCAGGCGCGACCGGTATCATCTATGCCCAGTTCGCCCTGACTATTGCTGTTTCTATGGCCTTTTCCGCTTTCTCGTGGAATGGACACGCCAACCGGACCCGCAGCTTGGATTTGTTGCTTTTGGCTGGCTGACGATGGGCCAACTGCTGAGTGCCTTGCTGGCGGCTACCGGTGCAGCTCTTTGGCCAACACTCGGCGCAAGCACTCAACGAGGTC
>NZ_JAMFRV010000276.1 GCF_026224925.1 Pseudomonas sp.
CAGATAGCCACCCGGCTTCAAGGTGCTGTGAATACGCAGCAGGATGTCTTTTTTCACTTCTGCCGAGAAATAGATCAACACGTTACGGCAGAAGACCACGTCGAACTTACCGAGGCTGACGTAGCTGTCGAGCAGGTTGAACGAGCGAAACTCGACACGGTTTTTGATCGGCGCCTTGATCGCCCAACGGCCCGGCGTCTTGACGTCGAAAAAGCGCTGCAAACGTTCAGGAGAAAGCCCCCGCCCAATCGCCAGGCTGTCGTACTCGCCCGACTTGCAGTTAGTCAGCATTGTCCCCGATAAATCCGTGGCGACGATTTGCACGCCGCCTTTAAGCTGACCTATGTTGGTCCGCTCGAACTCGTCAATGGACATCGACAGCGAATAGGGTTCCTGACCTGATGAACAAGCAGCGGACCAGATTTTCAACCGCTGACCAGGGCTGGCCTTGATCATTTCCGGCAACACTTTGTTTTTCAGCACTTCGAACGGATAGGTGTCGCGAAACCACAGGGTTTCGTTGGTGGTCATCGCATCCACCACCTGCTCACGCAAACCACTGCGCGGCTGGGACTGGATACGTTGAATCAACTCACCCAGGGATTTAATACCCTGCTGCTCCATCAACTTATTGAGGCGGCTGGAAACCAGGTATTGCTTATTTTCACCCAGCAAGATGCCACAGGCTTTTTCCAGGAAGACCCGGAACTGTTCAAAATCCAAATTACCCGTAGACAAATAAACCGCCTCTAAACTCGTTTGTATCACCCGAGGGCAAAAGCCCTCCGGCGATTATTTCACTGCATTGATCCGGTCGACTACCCGGGACGCCAGGTCATCAGGTCGGAACTTCGCGAGAAAATCATCTGCACCGACTTTCTTGACCATTGCCTGGTTGAATACACCGGACAAGGAAGTATGCAGGATGATGTGTAATTTTTGCATGCGCGGATCGCTGCGAATTTCTGCGGTCAGGGTATACCCATCCATTTCAGGCATTTCAATGTCTGAAATCATCATCAGAAACTCTTCTTCGGGCTTCTTGCCCTCCTCGACCATTTTGCGCAAGTAATCCAACGCTTGCCGGCCATCATTGAGGGCAACCACCTCGACCCCCACCGTTTGCAGACAGCGTGACACTTGCTTGCGCGCAACCGAAGAGTCATCCACCGTCAAGACCCGCAGCGTTACCGCTTTCGCCTGGGTCTCGACATCCACGACGCCAACCGAAATATGCTCGGAGGTAGGCGCCACTTCGGCGAGGATTTTCTCCACGTCGATGATTTCGACCAACTGATTGTCGACCCGAGTCACTGCCGTCAAGTAGTGATCGCGTCCGGTTCCCTTGGGAGGTGGATGGATCTCCTCCCAGTTCATATTGACGATGCGCTCAACCGAATGCACCAGAAAACCCTGAATCTTGGTGTTGTACTCGGTAATGATCACGAAGGTATTACTGACGTCGTTCAAAGCGTCCGCACCGGTCGCCATCGCCAGATCAATGATCGGAATGGTCGCCCCACGAATACTTGCAACGCCGCGCACCACCGGATTGGACTTGGGCATTATTGTCAATTTAGGGCATTGAAGCACCTCTTTGACCTTGAACACGTTAATCCCGTAGAGCTGCTTGCCGTTCAAACGGAACAACAAAAGCTCAAGGCGGTTCTGCCCTACCAGTTGGGTGCGCTGGTTTACCGAATCCATTACACCAGCCATGCCGTGACTCCTAGACCAAAAGCTTCGAACCGAAGCACACTCACACGAGGAAGCGGCACGGGGCTTGCTTTTTAACTGTTATGAACGCAAAAACGACATTTTTCCGACGCATGGCATCATTCCCCGGCAGCTTACACTGCGCGGCAGTCGCGCTGTGGGTTTTCAGTCTCTGCCAACCTGCTCAGGCCGTGCTTTTAAGCGTGCCTGACCAGCTTATCGGCGTGACCCAGGGGTTTCTTGAATTCTCTGTTGAGGACTATCAAGCAACGGCGCACTTGGAGGGTCGCTATCAGATCCAGGTGAATACCCTCGACCCACGCTTAACGTTGACTCAATGCGACAAGGAATTGACAGCAAGCCTTGAGAGTCCAGCGCAACCCGTCGGCCGCGTTACGGTAAAAGTCCGTTGCGAAGGGTCGCTACCGTGGACGGTGTACGTGCCCGCCCAGGTACACTTATTTCGTCAAGTAGTGATCGTAAGGCGCCCCCTGAAACGCGCCACTGTCGTTAGTGAAGACGACGTTTACATGGCAGAGCGCGACATCAGTCAAATGCCCCAAGGCTTTATGACGTCGATCGAGGATGCTGTTGGGCAGAAAGTCACCCGGCCAATGATCAATGATCAGGTGCTTACGCCGCTGCAACTGGAACAGGCGGAAGTGGTACACAAAGGCGATCAAGTGGTGATTACCGCCAAAAGCGGCACATTGCAAGTACGCATGCCGGGCGAAGCACTCTCCAACGGCGGTATGAGTGAGCAGATACGGGTGCGGAACTTGAATTCGCAACGGGTGATCAAAGCTCGGATAACCGCCCCGGGGCAAGTTGAAGTCGCCTTGTGATCGCTGGCGCAATGGTGCAGAGTTTCCTAGACTGGCTCGTGCCTGCGGCGGCTTTTTCCGCATGTCAATTAAGCGCTAAAGTTATTGTGTGTTTGGCCGAAAACATGGCAAGCGTCCAAACACCTAGAGGTTTTAATCATGGTCATCGACTTTAGTCGGCTAAATAGCACGACTCCCGCTACGAGCAGTTCTCGTCCCAGCGCCACGAAGGAGACCAGCACTACAACAGCTGATGCCTCCAGCGTGTCGTCCAAGACCGCCGCCGTTAGCGTACCTACCGGAGAAGCTGTGCATCTCAGCGATGAGGCTCAGCGCCTACAAACAATCAGCGATACAGTACGCAGTCAACCTGTCGTCAACAGTGCCCGCGTGGCCGAGTTGAAGCAGGCCGTTGCCGACGGCAGCTACAAAGTCGACAGCGGCCGCGTCGCCAGCAAACTGCTTAATTTCGAAGCCCAGCGCTAGCCATAGGCTTGCGCCCGGGCTTTTGGACGCCTAAAACCCAGAGCCAGCCATGCACGACACTAACCTGTTGCAACTGATCACCGACGATTTGGCGCCAGCACAGCACCTGCTGGAGCTGCTGCATGCAGAATCCATAGCTTTGCATGGCCGCGACCTGTTTTTGCTCGAAGAAATTCTCGCGCAAAAGCAATCGTTGGTGATCATGCTTGAACAGCGTGGCCGCAAACGCAGCCAGATCCTCGTCAGTCTCAACCTTAAACCGGATCGTGAAGGCCTGGCCGAGCTCGCACGCAACTCTTCAGTAGGCGAAGCGCTACTCACCCAGGGTGATGCGTTGTCTGCCCTCATGTCCGAATGCCGCGCCGCCAACGAACACAATGGTCTGTCGATCAAACTGCAACAGGCGACCACTGCTAACCAGATGAAAATCCTGACCGGCGGCGAAGCGCCCACGCTCTATGACAACCGTGGATCGACTTCCCGGTTCACTAAGCCGCGTCCACTCAGCCAAGCTTAAATTCCTGTATCAAGGCGTCAAACATGCTGGCAAAATGCTGGCGATTGCGAGCTATAGTATTTTTGCCTGGGATGAATGATCAGTGTTCAATGCCTTAAACGCGGAAGATGCTCCGCAACCACCAAAAGTGCTTACGACGCCTTTGGAAATTGCCGCCAATCTGCGGTTGCTGCTCGACAGCCACGATCCGCTGATCATTACCTTCCATGAGCGCACCCAACGCTTTCAGAGTTTTTTGATTGAAGTTGACCGTGACAGCAACAGTATCGCGCTGGATGAAATGGTCCCGCGTGACGGTGAACGTTTCCTGACCAATGGTGAAGCGTATCGCGTTGAAGGTTTCCACGACGGCGTGCGTATCGCTTGGGAAAGTGTCGACGCCCTCACGATTGACGATGGCCATCACCGGTGCTATCGAGGCAAGCTGCCGACAGAAGTGGTTTATCACCAACGCCGCAATGCATTTCGGGCCGCACTCAAGCTCGCTTCATTGGTGAATGTTGAAGTTGCTGGCGATAAACTTCCTGCACCGATCGGCGGCAAGCTGTTGGATATCTCCGCTACCGGATGCAAATTGCGCTTTGAAGGCGATATTTCTGAGCGGCTGCAGTTGGGCCAGGTGTATGACCGGTTCATGGCCGCCCTGCCCTTTGGCAAAATGACGGCACCAGTAGAGTTACGGTATTTGCATTACGAAGAGCGAATCAACATTACCTTCGCTGGCATTCGTTTCCACAACATGAGCGGGCTGGTGCAACGTCAGGTCGAGCGCTTTGTGTATCAACTGCAGCGTGAAGCACGCCGGTTTGATAAAGACGACGATTTTTGATTGATGTGTGATTAGGCGGTGCGTCGTGCACTGCCTCAGATCAAAAAACTTTCATTCCTTTAACTAATTGGTTGGCGCTGGTTTGGGTGTGTATGTCCGGCATCTGTGGTTGCTGGAACTATGGTTTCGCTTTTACAGCGAGGAACCTTTTTCAAACGTCGGGGCGCCGAACCGCAAAAATGGTAACCCAAAACGCTTACCCCACCATGCGGGGCCTCTTTCCGTAATTTGATATTCAATTCACATCAAATCTCAAAGACAGATCAAAACCCCTGTAGGAGCGCGCTTGCCCGCGATGGATCGCGAAGCGGTCCCAAATTGGTCCATGCAGCTAAATTTGCCAGATTTGCGTTAACCGACCTACGACTGCTGCGCAGCCGATCGCGAATAAATTCACTCCCACGGCCTGTCGGCCAGAAGCATGTATCTATACAGACCAGTCGCCCTGACGCACACCTGCTTTTGATGTTTGCTCGTAAAACAGCAGGACCGCAGGGCCTTCATTTTTGGCGCCCGAAGATTAAACAGTCTCTTTCTCGGTACTTTCTTCCGGCTGTGGCTGCTCTTCAACCGGGGCTTGCATTTGCTCCTGGACCACTTGCTCATCTACACGCGGGTCCAGTGCAACCACCAGCGGCGAGCTGGACATGCTGTCTGGCATCGCCACGTGGTGCAGCGGTGCGTCTTCTACCTGGTGCAGATTAGTTACCGCTTTCGGTCGAATCCTCAACGCCAAGAGAAGTGCTGCCGCGCAGACGAAGGCATAAAGCATATTGCTGCCGAACATCTTCATCAACACACCCGCCGCCAGCGGACCGATGCTGGCGCCGATACCGTAGGTCATCAGCAGCATCGCCGTCAGTGACACGCGACGTTCGCCTTCGACGTGGTCGTTGGAAAACGCCACGGCCAAGGGATACAGACAAAACTGCATAAGCGACGCAAAGAAGCCGACCACGAACAGCACTTCCAGCGGCACGTGCGGCATGATCGCCAACGGGAAAGCGATCACTGCCAGTGCTGCAGCAAACGCACGAATCAGCACCGCCCGGTCGTAGCGGTCGGATAACAATCCCAACGGCCATTGCACCAGTAACCCGGCCAGAATGCAGCTACCCATGAACAAACCAACCTTTTCCGTGGGCAGGCCCTGCTGGGAAGCGTACAACGGCGCCAAGCCGTAAAACGACCCGATGATCAGCCCTGCCGCCAATACCGTACTCAGCGACTGCGGCACACGCTTCAGGAAGAACCGTGGCTCCAGTGGTGCCGGGTGCATAGGTGCCGGGTGGATGCTGCGGGTCATCGCTACAGGCACCAGGCACAGTGCGAAACACAACGCGACCAGCATAAGCAACTCTGGCCCCAACGCAGGGTGAATAACCAGAATCAACTGCCCCAGCACCAAGCCGAGGTACGAAGCAATCATGTAAGCGCTGAACACCGCCCCTCGCTGCTTGGCTTGGGCCTGCTCGTTGAGCCAGCTTTCGATCACCATGTATTGGCACATCATCCCCAGGCCCACGATCATCCGCAAAAACAGCCAGGCTGGCAGCCAGTCGACCAGTCCGTGCCCTAATACCGCGGCGCTGACGATACCCGCGCACGTCGCGTAGGCGCGAATATGGCCAACACGACCAATCAGCCGGTGGCCAATTTTTCCGCCCAGCACCAGTCCGAAGTAGTTGGCGGCCATCAGTCCGCCCACCCACAACCCGTCAACGTGCTCCGCGCCAAGGCGCAAGGCAAGGTAGGTACTTAACAAACCAGAGCCGATAAGCATCATCAGCGAAGCGAAATAAAGCGCTCGAAAAGACTTCCAGATTTGACGCATTGATGCCAGACGTTCCATATAGAAGGTAAGGAGTGACCCGGCCGGGCAACTCCAAAAACAACAGGTTTAAGCTTGAGCGGCCAATACGCGCCGTTCCCAAGGGGTAATTTCGTCAAAAAAACTGGTCAGTTCCATGCTCTTCGACGCGATGTAGCCGTCAATGAATTCAGCACCAAACAGCTCCTTCGCCAACTGACTGCGCTTCAGACGCTCCAAAGCAGCATGTAAGGTACATGGCAATGACACGTTATCCGGCACTTCAATCTCGCCTTGGATCGCCTCGGTTGGCTGCAGTTCATGCTCAATACCATAAAGACCTGCTGCAAGACTCGCGGCAATTGCCAGGTAGGGATTGGCGTCCGCACCGGGCAGTCGATTTTCCACCCTTCTGGCCACCGGCGCACTGGCAGGAATACGCAAGCCTGCAGCACGATTGTCATAAGACCAGCACGCATTGTTTGGTGACGCATACGGATGACACAAGCGCTGATAAGAGTTCACGTTCGGCGCAAACAGCGCGGTGAAGTCCGCCATGGCCGCTTGCTGACCGCCAATGAAATGCTTGAACATCGCCGTCTCATTGCCCTGCTCGTCACTGAACACGTTGTCGCCCGAGTGCAGGTCTAGCACACTCTGGTGAATATGCATTGAGCTACCCGGGGTGTGTGCCAACGGTTTGGCCATGCAGACCACAATTAGGCCGTGTTTAAGCGCAACTTCCTTGAGCAGGTGCTTGAACAGAAACGTCTGATCGGCCAGCAATAAAGGATCGCCGTGCAGCAGATTGATTTCGAACTGACTGACACCCATCTCGTGCATGAACGTGTCGCGCGGCAAACCCAGCGCGGCCATGCACGCATAGACCTCGGTGAAGAACGGACGCAAGCCGTTGTTGGAGCTGATGCTAAACGCCGAGTGACCGTCTTCACGACGACCATCCAGGCCGACAGGAGGCTGGAACGGTTGAGCCGGATCGGCATTTGGCGCGAACACAAAGAACTCCAGTTCAGTCGCCACCACGGGCACCAAACCGCGAGCGGCATACCGAGCGATAACCGCCTTTAGCTGAACTCGGGTAGAAAGATTCGAACCACCTCCGGCCAAATCATCCGCATCGCAAATCACCAGCGCCCGAGGCTGAGCACTCCAGGGCAGCCGATGAATCTGCGTCGGGTCTGCGACTAACGCCAGATCGCCGTCGTCGCTGCCGTAGAACCGCGCCGGTGGATAGCCACCCATAATGCATTGCAGCAACACCCCACGCGCCAATTGCAGGCGCCGCCCTTCCAAGAAGCCCTCGGCGGTCATTACTTTGCCCCGGGGCACGCCATTCAGGTCCGGCGTTACGCATTCAATCTCATCAATGCCTGCCAACCGCTGCGCGAGTAGGCTGTGGTCATCAACCGTCATGATTCAAATCCCTGATAAGTACATCAGCCGTTCAACGGCAACCTGTATAAAATACGCACCACCCGTTCGACATTTCAAGCACTGCGAAAATAAGCTGACCACCGCCCCCCCTGAGCGCCCCTTTTTAAATTCAAAAATTGGAGACTGGCCGACTTTTTGCTACTTCTCAATTGGTCTTCGGCTAGTTGCCATTTTTATGGCAGTCGATAAAGACGCAGGCTGCGCAACGCCACGTTGCTCCGCTGCGCGACCGCCCTCGAATTAGCATGAGTAAGGCAACTGATGAAAAGCCTGATCCCCGTTGCAAGTCCGCTACTACCTCCGCTGGAAGATTTCATCCCTTATCTGCAGGAAATCTGGCGGACTAAGCGGCTCACCAACGGCGGGCCCTTTCATGAGCAATTAGAGCAAGAGCTGGCCGACTATTTAGGGGTCAAATACCTTTCGCTTTTTGCTAACGGGACGCTGGCGCTGGTCACGGCGTTACAAGCGTTACGGATCAGCGGGGAAGTCATCACCACACCCTACTCGTTCGTCGCTACCGCGCACTCCTTACTCTGGAATG
>NZ_JAMFRV010000277.1 GCF_026224925.1 Pseudomonas sp.
CGGCAGCACTCGCCGATGCGCTGTCGAGCATGCACTCTAATATCCGGATCGTGGAAGATCGCCTTGCCCGGGACTGGTGGCTGGGGCATGAATCGCTACGCCGCCGAGGCAGAAAACCGCGAGTTGGCTGGACGGGTGACACCAGGCAATCGGATGACCTGCAAGTGGTGGCAGAGGTGTTCAAAATCCTCGCCAATGAAGTCGAATGGGTCTTCATGGGGACGTGCCCAGAAGAAATCAGCCCCTACATTCACGACCCGCAGCCCGAACCTTCTGTCGATTTTTACCCCGTAGCGCTGGCAAGTTTGAATCTCGATCTGGCATTGGTACCGCTCAAACAAACACGGTCCAATGAATTCAAAAGCAACCTGCAGGTCTTGAGGTACGGCGCTTTTGGAATACCGGTCATTTGCAGCGATCTGCGCTGCTTCCAGGACGGCCTAAACGTTACGCGGGTCAAAAACACCACTGCGGACTGGGTCGAGGCGATCCGTGCCCACATCAATGACATTGACGCTGCTGAACTCATGGGTGATGAACTGCAGCGCCAGGTCTCTGACAACTGGATGCTCGACGGGAAGCACCTCGATAATTGGTTATCTGCGTGGCTGCCTGATTGATAGTGGTAACGGTCATGTCTGGGTACACTCGTAGAAGTACCCAGACCTTCCTTTTCTCTCAAGCGACTCAATGAAAAAAATCCCTGTCAGCATCAGCGACATCGCCAAGCGGGTGAACATGACGCCGACCACGGTGTCGCGCGCGTTGAACAAACCAGAGTTGGTCAAACCCGCCACCTTGGCGCTTATCCTTGAGGTGGCCCGTGAGCTCGATTACGTGCCGAACGCTTTTGCACGCGGCCTGAAGAGCAGCCAGAGTCTGATCCTCGGCGTGATCACCGCGTCTGTGGATAACCCGTTTTACAGCGTGATGATCAAGGCAATTTCCCGTGAAGCGAAAAAGCACGGTTACACCATCATGCTGGTCGACACTGACGGTTTGGACGAGCTGGAAACCAAGGCCGTGGAGACCCTGCTGAGTTACCGCGTGGCCGGGATCATCTTGTCGCCGGTCTCGGACGAACCCGCTTATCAACCTGCTTATCTATCGCGCTTGAACTCAGGCGAAACCCCGGTGGTGTTGCTCGACCGGGTGTTGCACAACAGCCCCTTCAGCCGCGTGGCCTTGGACAATTATCAAAGTGGTTTCAAGGGCGCGCGTTATTTGCTGCAACAGAATCCGGCGATTGAACAACTGCTAGTGCTGACCGGGCCAGAACATTCGCAGATCAGCGAACAGCGTTTGAAGGGCTTTCGCGCGGGTCTTGAAAGCCACGGCAAGCCAATTCAACTCGCGGTCTATCCAGGGGATTACACCCTTGAGCCGGCGCATCAAGCCACCCTTGCCTACTTGAAACATAACCGACCTGACGCTATTTTCGGTTTCAACCAATTGATCACGCTGGGCGCCATGAGCGCTTTGCGCGATATGAATATTGCCCACGACAGCGTGGTTATCTGTGGCATCGACCGGTTGCCGTTCGCGGACATCTTCGGCGTACCCATTGCCTGCATCGCCCATGATGCCGAGTTGGCGGGCACCAGTGCTGTGCGCTTGCTGCTCAAACGCATGCACCAACCGCATGCGCCTCAGGAACAAGTGGTGATCGTCGGTGAGTTGCAAACCGGTACTCAGCGGCTGGTGTAGCCGCCGTCGATGGCAAGGCTGACCCCGCTGATCATCGACGCGGCTTCGCTGAGCAGAAACAGGATCGGCCTAGCGACTTCTGGCGTTTCGGCAAAGCGTCCCAAGGGTATTGCCGCCAACGCAGGGTCACGTTTTTCCGGGGCGCTCCACACCTGCTGGGCCATGGGCGTCAGGGTTACCGTAGGGTTGACACTGTTGACCCGAATCCCGAACTTGCCCCATTCAGCGCATTGCACCCGGGTCATGGCATCCAGCGCGGCTTTCGACGCGCAATAACTCAGATGATCATCCAGTGCGACCAATGACGCCTGGCTTGAGACGTTGACGATGCTCCCGGCGATGCCCTCGGCGATCATGCGTTTGCCTACCCGGCCAGCGACAATGGCCGCAGCGCGTGCATTCACCGCCATCACCTGATCGAACGAACCTGCGCTGACCGAGTCGGCCGCTTCAAGCCTGGCGATCCCGGCGCAATTGACCAACCCGTGCATGGCCGGAAGCGTCTCCAGAGCTAACTCCAGCGCAGCACTGTCGGCGATGTCCAGCCTCAGGACGTGGCAATTCAACCCTTGCAACTGCTCCAAGGCCTTGGGCTCGCGGCCAATAGCAAACACTTCGGCCCCCGCCGCCAGCAGTTGCTGAACCACCTCCCAGCCGATGCCGCTACTGGCACCGGTGACCAGTACGCGCTGATCACTAAAGTCGAAATACATCCGATCCATTACGCAGACCTCTGAGTGGTTCTACTGAATAAAAATATCCAAACTCTGTGGGAGAGAACTTGTTCGCGAATTTTTGAGCGCTGCGGTGTGTCAGGTATACCGAGTCAGCTTCTTCGCGAACAAGTTCGCTCCTACCGGGATTTTGGCGATACAACGATCCCCGAGCACATATCAGACGTGGTCATGCCTGCTGAAGGCGATGCATGATCGGTTTGAGGGCCGGGTACAGGTTCAGGTAGTCGGCAAACGCTGCGTCGTAACACGCAACATTGGCGGCTTTCGGTTCGGCCCGCAGGCGTAACTCGATCCAGCCTTCATCGACCTGTCGGTCATCCACCAGACCAACGCTGTGCGCAGCCAACAGGGCGGCGCCAATCGCAGCTTCAACGTCTTGAACGATGGTGTAGACCGGGTAATGCGTGATGTCGGCGATGATCTGCATCCACAGGTCCGAATGGCTGGCGCCGCCCACCACGATCAACCGTGGGTCCAACGAATGGGCGCCCCGCGCCCCGGCTTCAATATTGTGCCGAAGGGCAAAACTCACCCCTTCCAACACCGCTCGATACAGATGAATTCGGCTGTGATATAGGGTCAATCCGACAAAACTACCGCTGGCTTTGGCGTCCCAGATAGGGCTGCGCTCGCCCATCAGGTACGGCAAGAACAGCAAGCCTTCGCTGCCCGCCGGAATCTTCTGCGCCAAGCGTTCAAGCAATACATGGCTGTCTTCGCCGCTCTCGCGCGCCTGCAGTTCTTCGGCCTGACAGAACTGCTCGCGAAACCAACTGATGGAAGCGCCGGCGGTGATTGCACCACCGAAGATGTACAGGTCTTTTTGACCGTTATAAACGTGCGGCATGCTGACCAGACCGTGGCGTGCATCCACGTGCTGGTTCAGATAACCCCAGCACATGCTGGTGCCAATCATCGCCACGTGGTTTCCCGGCTGCGTAACACCG
>NZ_JAMFRV010000022.1 GCF_026224925.1 Pseudomonas sp.
CAACAAAGTGAAGATGATCCGCCACACGGATTACCTCGGCTATTGCAACGCGCAACTGGCCACCCCCAAAGAGGCGCTGTGTGTGTTCGGCCATGCCCTCGGCAAACAGGACGCGCACATCATCGAGGCCATCAAATTGGCCAACATCTAGACCATCGCGTTTTCAATCGCTCGGCGCTGTGACGGCTTTATCCAGCAACAGAAGCGCCATTTCAGCAGCCTGTTCGCCGGACAAGGTATGACGCTGAAGTTCTATGACGCGAAGACCCATCCGCTGGGTGATCCTGCGTTATCAGTGTCGATCAAAGACCTGAACATTCCCCTGCCATCACCGAAACAGTCAGGTTCAAGGCACTGACTCAATTTTCACGAAAAGAACAATTTTGCCAACTGTACTGATAAATCTGTCGGTAGCTGTGAGGGCGTTCACGCGGGGTTTGTGGCTAGATGCTCCCTTCTTTGTATACATTCAATAACAAGGCCCATCTAGATCATGTCCTCTCGCGAAAACACCGGTATGGCTCTAGGCCTGCTCGGGGTGATTATTTTTAGCCTGACACTGCCCATGACGCGCATCGTGGTGCAAGAGGTTCACCCTTTACTCAATGGCTTAGGTCGCGCCCTGCTGGCGGCGATTCCGGCTGCGATGCTGTTATTAATCCGTCGCGAAAAATGGCCCACTTGGGCGCAAGTCAAAGGCCTGTGCTTAGTGGGTCTCGGTGTAATCATCGGCTTCCCGGTATTGTCCGCTTGGGCCATGAAGACCCTTCCCGCCTCCCACGGCGCACTAGTCAACGGCCTACAACCCTTGTGCGTAGCGATCTACGCCGCCTGGTTGTCCCATGAGCGCCCTTCCAAATCGTTTTGGGCCTGCGCCGCCTTGGGCAGTGCGTTAGTGCTGGGTTATGCCTTGATCAGCGGCGCCGGAAGCATTCAACCAGGCGATTTGTGGATGCTGGCGGCAATTGCCGTGGGGGGCTTGGGTTACGCCGAAGGCGGCAGACTGGCCAAAGAAATGGGCGGCTGGCAGGTAATTTGTTGGGCGCTGGTACTCTCGGCCCCGCTGTTGGCAGGACCGGTGATTTACCTGGCACTGCAACATCAAGGCCCCATATCGAGCGGCACGTGGTGGGCGTTTGGCTACGTGACGATCTTCTCGCAATTCATCGGCTTTTTTGCGTGGTACTCAGGCTTGGCCATGGGCGGCATTTCCAGGGTCAGTCAGGTCCAACTGCTGCAGATATTCTTCACCATCGCCTTCTCGGCGCTGTTCTTTGGTGAGCATATTGAGCCAATGACCTGGCTGTTCGCGGCGGGTGTAATCGCCACCGTGATGCTGGGGCGCAAGACCACAGTGGTTACGCCCAAAACGGTCCGTGTCTGATCAGTTGATGTAGCCGTCCGCCTGGAGCAAGGTTTCCAGGCAGTGCTCTTGAATGCCGTAAAACGTCTTCAGTTCCTGGATTTTCGCCAGCAACTCAGGTTGCTTCAGGGGCTCGGCGCGTTTGACGGCGAGGATCATTTTGTTCTTGTTGGTGTGCTCCAACGAAATGAACTCGAATACCTTGGTCTCGTAGCCACACGCTTCAAGGAGCAAGGCGCGCAGGCTGTCGGTAACCATTTCCGCCTGTTGGCCCATGTGCAAACCGTATTGCAGCATCGGCCGCAGCAAAGTCGGGCTCTGGATCTGCAAGCGGATCTGTTTATGGCAGCACGGCGAGCACATGATGATCGACGCCCCGGAGCGGATGCCCATGTGGATGGCGTAATCGGTGGCAATATCGCAGGCGTGCAACGCGATCATCACATCCAGCGCGCTCGGCGCCACACTGCGTACGTCACCGTGTTCGAATATCAGGCCCGGATGTTCCAGACGTTCGGCGGCGGTGTTGCACAAGGTCACCATGTCTTCGCGCAGTTCAACACCCGTCACATTGCCTTCGGCCTGCAGTGTGTTGCGCAGGTAATCGTGGATCGCGAACGTGAGGTAGCCCTTGCCCGAACCAAAGTCCGCAACCTTGATTGGCTGATCAAGGGCCAGCGGCGATGAGCTTAATGCGTGGGAAAACACCTCAATGAATTTATTGATCTGCTTCCACTTACGCGACATGGCCGGGATCAGCTCATGCTGTTTGTTAGTCACGCCTAGGTCGGTCAGAAACGGACGAGTCAGTTCCAGATAGCGTTTTTTCTCGCGGTCATGCTCGACAGACGGCGCTTCACGCTCTTGTTGGGCCTTGCTTTTGAACAGCGTGCTTTTGCCTTTTTTGCTGTATTCCAACTGCACTTCGTCATTCAGTGACAACAAGTGCGCGTTCTTGAAGGCGTCAGGCAGCAAGCCGGCGATCATCTCGACACCTTCGGCCAGCAAGAAATTTTTGGTGATGTCACGGGTCTTGTATCGGTAGACGAACGACAGGTGTGGCTGTTCTTTGATTGTCGTCAGCTTGATGATAATCCGCTGCAATTCCGCCTCGGACCCAACGTACTTGGCCAGCACCAGCTTAATAAACGAGTTCTGCGACAGGCTGGTGTCGAGCAGGCTCAAAAACTGCGCATGGTGATCCGGCGCGGGCTGGGTGGTAGTTGCAGTCACTGACATCGGAAAGCGCCTCGGGCGGGCTGGAAATAACGAGGCCGTATTTTAGGCGGGTTGTGAGGGATCGGTTGATTTAATTATGAATGGGCGATTGGTGGTGTGTTCTAGGGGCCTCTTCGCGAACAAGTTCGCTCCCACCGGGATTTGCGGATTTCCTGTGGGACCGAACTTGTTCGCGAAGAAGTCAACACGGTTTATCTGAAACGCCGCATCACTCCAACACCACCAACCGATTCGGCAATTCATTGCGCGTTTGCGTCACAGGCACATGGGTAGCCAGCAACTCACCGCACGATTCAATACAACTCAAGAAGCCTTTCAACGTCTCACCATCCCTGACCTGCTGGGTAAAAACATCGACGATGGCTTCCCACACGGCATCGTCCAAATGGCGGCTGATGCCCCGATCCACCAAAATTTCCACATACCGCTCGGCCTCGGAAACGAAGATCAGCACCCCGGTTTCACCCGCCGTGCGATGCAGGTTTTGTTCGAGGAACTGGCGCCGCGCCAAACTACTTGCGCGCCAGTGGCGAACGGATTCCGGGATCAATTGTGTGGTTATGGACGGCAAACGCATGATCAGCGCGGCGACGATGAACGTAGCCAATTGGGCCAATAGCAGCTGATTGGCACTGAACCAACCGCTGATGTAGCTGAGCACGCCAGGCACCAATAGCGCCACTACACCGGCCCATATCAACGGCACGTAGGCATAGTCGTCCGAGCGTGCAGCCAATACCGTGACCAGCTCAGCATCCGTCTTCAGTTCAACCCGACTGACCGCCTCGGACACCTGCCGCTGTTCGTCGTTACTCAGTAATGCCATGGTTTTAAACTCGCCTGTACATGGAGTATCACTCGCCGATGCATGGATGACGCATTCTTCCAGTATGACTACCAGCTGCCAGACGCCCCTCCTCCACCAAAACTACCGCCCCCGCCACTGAAACCACCCCCGCCGCCGCTCGACCTAGACCCGCCATAACCAAAACCACCCGCGCCGCCGATAAATCCGCCACCCCCCCAGCGACCGCCACCACCGCCACGCATGTTGATGAAGATGAAAACCAGAAACATCCCTACATACAAAAAGTCTAAGGGCAGATCGCTGGAGTCACTATCGCCTTCAGGTTCGGCGGCCGGTTCAGCCAACGGATTACCACCCAACACCTGAATCATCGCCTCGGTGCCTTGGCTGATCCCGCCCGAGAAATTTCCAGCCTTGAACGCCGGGGTGATGATCTGGTTGATGATCACCGAAGACTGGGCATCGGTCAGACGATCCTCAAGCCCATAACCGACTTCGATCCGAACCTTGTGGTCATCACGCGCCACGATTAGCAACGCCCCATTACTCTTGTCTTTCTGACCCACGCCCCATGCCCGACCAAGTTGATAGCCGTAATCTTCGATGCTGGTGCCCTGCAAGTTTGGCAACGTCACTACGACCACCTGTTCACCCGTGGTCTGCTCATGGGCTTCGAGCATCTGCGTGAGCTGCGCCTTGGTCTGGGCATCGATCAGTTGCGCGGTATCGACCACTCGTCCGGTCAACGGCGGGAACACCAATGCCGCCAAGGCAACCGAGGCACACGCTATTAACAGCCCAAACGCGCCAAGCCGCAGGGCACGCATCAGAATTTCACTTCGGGAGCTTTGTCGGCACCTTCAGTGGTGGCTTCAAAGTTCGCCCGGATCGGTAAATCGCTGTACATCACGCTGTGCCACAAGCGACCTGGGAACGTACGGATTTCAGTGTTGTAGCGCTCGACCGAGGCAATAAAATCTTTGCGGGACACGCTGATTCTGTTCTCAGTGCCTTCCAGTTGCGATTGCAATGCCAAGAAGTTCTGGTTGGATTTCAGGTCCGGGTAGCGCTCGGAGACCACCATCAATCGACTCAACGCGCCAGTCAGTTGCCCCTGAGCTTCTTGGAATTGCTTGAGCTTTTCCGGATCGTTCAAGGTGCTGGCGTCAACCTGAATTGACGTAGCCTTGGCCCGCGCTTCAATCACCGCAGTCAACGTCGCCTGCTCCTGCTTGGCGTAACCTTTGACGGTCTCCACCAAGTTGGGAATCAGGTCCGCACGCCGTTGATATTGGTTCTGCACTTGTGCCCACGCAGCTTTTACTTGCTCGTCGTAAGTGGGAATGTTGTTGATACCACAGCCCGCGAGCAGCGTGCTGATTAACATTAATGCAGTCATGGACCAACTAAAGCGATAACCCCGTGGTGTTTGCATGTTTTTGCTCCCTGTTGAGAAACTTTTTAACGCAGCCTGCAGACTGACTTTAGCCAAAATGGACGATCCCCGGCATAATCCGTCAACAACGCTGGATTGCTGACGCGCAATACGCTAAAACTCGCTGCGCTAAAGATGCTCTGCGCGACAAAGAGTTCAGTGGCGGCCCCTGCCCTGATCGACAATATGCGCAACAGACTCAATTCCCAAATTTGGCTGACCAGTACTTAACGTGAGTTGCTGAAGAACGCCTTGAGAAAATATTCATGAATAAGCTGTGTTTGCTGGGCCTCGTTGTTGGTCTGGCCAGTCACTCGGTAATGGCCGAGACCACTACCACCCCGCTAGCAAATAAGAACGCGTTCATCTCCAACCTGATGAAGCAAATGACCCTCGCTGAAAAGATCGGCCAATTGCGCCTTATCAGCATTGGGCCTGAAATGCCGCAGCCACAAATTCTTAAAGAAATTGCCGCCGGCAGAATCGGTGGCACGTTCAACTCGATCACGCGTCCAGAAAACCGTCCATTGCAACAGGCTGCTGTGGTTAACAGCCGCCTGAAGATTCCGATGTTTTTTGCCTACGACGTCGTCCACGGTCATCGCACGGCGTTTCCTATCAGCCTCGGCCTGGCCGCTAGCTGGGACATGGACGCCATCGCGCTGAGCGGTCGAGTATCCGCCAAGGAAGCGGCGGCGGATGGCCTGGACATGACCTTCGCACCGATGGTCGATATTTCCCGCGACCCACGCTGGGGCCGCAGCTCCGAAGGCTTCGGTGAAGACACCTATCTGGTGTCGCGCATCGCCAAAGTGATGGTCAACGCTTATCGCGGCGAGCATCCAGGCAGCGCCGACAGCCTGATGGCCAGCGTCAAGCACTTCGCCCTGTACGGCGCCGTTGAAGGTGGTAAGGACTACAACACCGTCGATATGAGTCCTACCCGTATGTATCAGGACTACTTGCCGCCGTATCACGCCGCTATCGATGCCGGTGCTGGCGGGGTCATGATCGCGCTTAACTCGATAAACGGTATTCCGGCCACGTCAAACACCTGGCTGTTGAAAGACTTGCTGCGTAAAGACTGGGGCTTCAAGGGCGTGACCATCAGCGACCACGGCGCCATCAAGGAATTGATTCGCCACGGCGTAGCCCGCGACGACCGTGAGGCCGCCAAGCTGGCGATCAAGGCCGGTGTCGACATGAGCATGAACGACTCGGTGTATGGCGAGCAGTTGCCAGGACTGTTGAAAGACGGCGAGATCACCCAGAACGATATCGATAGCGCGGTTCGCGAGGTATTGGGCGCCAAGTACGACATGGGCCTGTTTGCCGACCCGTTCCGCCGAATCGGTGACGCCGCTACCGACCCTATCGATACCAACGGGGAAAGCCGCTTGCACCGCGTCGAAGCCCGCGACGTCGCACGCAAGACCATGGTATTGCTGAAAAACGATAACGAAACGTTGCCATTGAAGAAGCAAGGCACCATTGCGGTCATCGGCGCGCTGGCGAAAAGCCAACTCGACATGCTGGGCAGTTGGTCTGCGGCCGGTGTTCCACACCAGTCGGTAACGGTGTTTGACGGTTTGGCCAGTGCGGTCGGCGACAAAGCCAAGCTGGTTTACGCCCGAGGCGCCAACGTTGCTGACGATCCAGCGATCATCAAATACCTGAACTTCATGGTCACCGAAGTTGAAACCGATCCGCGCCCTGCCGAAGAGATGATCGCCGAAGCGGTCAAGGTCGCGCAGCAGTCCGACGTCGTGGTTGCAGTGGTCGGCGAGTCGCGTGGGATGTCCCACGAATCGGCAAGCCGTACCAGCCTCAACCTCCCTGGCCGCCAGCAAGACCTGATTGCGGCACTCAAAGCCACCGGCAAACCGTTGGTGTTGGTGCTGATGAACGGTCGACCGCTAGCCTTGGTTAAAGAACAGCAACAAGCTGATGCAATGCTGGAAACCTGGTTCCCCGGCACTGAAGGCGGTAACGCCGTGGCCGACGTGCTGTTCGGCGACTACAACCCGTCCGGCAAACTGGCCATGACGTTCCCGCGCTCAATCGGTCAGTTGCCGGTGTACTACGCGCATTTGAACACCGGTCGCCCGTTGATGCCGGGTAAGCCTGGCAACTACACCTCGCAATATTTTGAAGAAACCAACGGCCCGCTCTTCCCGTTCGGTTATGGCCTGAGCTACACCCAATTCAGCCTGTCTGACGTGACACTGTCTGCCAAAGACATGAAGCGCGGTGGCACCTTGACCGCCAGCGTCACCCTGAAAAACACCGGAAAAGTCGATGGGGCCACCGTGGTGCAGCTTTATCTGCATGACGTCGCCGCCTCCATCAGCCGTCCGGTGAAAGAGCTGAAGAATTTCCAGAAAGTCATGCTGAAAGCCGGTGAAGAGAAAGTCGTCACCTTCACCCTCAGCGAAGAAGATCTGAAATTCTTCAATCCTGCGTTGAAATTCGTTGCTGAACCGGGCGAATTCAACGTGATGATCGGCCTCGACTCTTCAGACGTAAAACAGCAGAGCTTTAACTTGCTGTAACAATTGCTGCCGAATGCGCAGTTCCGCCCCGGAACTGCGCTGCAGTCAGCGCATGCTAAGGTGCCCGCCGGTTCCTTGCGTCTTAGTCACCATGCTCCCTACTTCTCGCCGTGCTCGCCTGTTTATCTCTGTGCTGCTGATCCTTGCTGGCGCAGTGCTGGCGGCTGGATGGGCGGTTCGTCAAGCCGAGCGGCATGCCATGGCCGATGATGCTGCCCGAGCGGGTGGCCAACTGGTGTTGTATGGCAACACGTTGCAGACGTTAATCGAACGTTATCGGGCGTTGCCTGCGGTCTTGGCGCTGGACCCTGAGATACGCTCGGCGCTGCTTGGACCTGTAAGTCCAGAGGCCCAGGATGCGTTGAATCGCCGGTTGGAAAAGATCAACGGCGCGGCACAATCGTCGACCCTGGAGTTACTGGATCGCAACGGTCTCGCGGTCGGCGCCAGCAACTGGCGGCTGCCAAGTAGTTACGTCGGTCATAACTACGGCTTTCGACCGTATTTCCTGCAGACCAAAGCCCAAGGCGTCGGGCGCTTCTATGCGGTAGGCGTGACCAGCGGGATCCCCGGTTATTTCCTGTCCAACGCAGTGACCAACGATGCGGGGGAATTTCTGGGCGCCATGGTGGTGAAGCTGGAGTTTCCCGATCTGGAGCGCGAATGGGGCCAGGGTGACGATCTGCTGTTGCTCAGCGATGCAAAAGGCATCGTTTTTATCGCCAATCAAAGCGGTTGGCGATACCGCGAATTGCTTCCGATACCCGCCAGTGATCGCGCCGAACTGGCCGCCACACGGCAATACGACAAACAGCCGCTGTCGCCACTCCAAAGCCACGTGCTTCGCGAATTCAGTGGCACCAGCCATTTGACCCGAATAGAGGGTCCGGACGGAACGGCGGACTATCTGTGGGAATCGTTACCGATGGCCGCTGAAGGCTGGACGCTGCATCTACTTCGCAAACCGCAACTGCTCGCGGAAGACACACGCAATGCCGCCTTGGCGGCAGCAGGTACGTGGCTAACGTTGGTTTTCCTTGGGCTTTTCCTCTATCAACGCTGGCGCTTGGCACGCTTGCGTCAGCGTAGCCGCGAAGAGTTGGAGCGATTGGTTGAGGAGCGCACCCGTGACCTTCGCACCGCTCAAGATGGATTGGTGCAGTCGGCCAAACTGGCAGCGCTGGGGCAGATGTCCGCAGCGTTGGCCCACGAGATCAATCAACCGCTGACGACCCAACGCATGCAATTGGCGACCTTGCGTCTGCTGCTGGATCACGGCCGGATCGACGATGCGTATAAAGCACTGGGTCCGCTCGATCAGCAACTAACGCGCATGGCGGCGTTGACCGGGCATCTGAAAACCTTCGCCCGCAAAAGCCCCAGTGGTTTGCGCGAGCGGCTGGATTTGGCGGCAGTGGTTGATCAAGCGTTGTTATTACTTGAACCGCGATTCCGTGACGAAGGTGTCAGTACGGTACTCGATATGGCCCGTCCGGCCTTTGTACGCGGTGATGCTATCCGTCTGGAGCAAGTGTTGATCAATTTGCTGCGCAATGCTCTGGACGCCATGCGCGACAAGCCGGTCAAGCGACTTGAGGTGCGTATAGAACCTGATTCCAAACCGCAGCATTGGCGCCTTACGGTCAGCGACAGTGGTGACGGTATTGCCGAGGAACATTTGGCAAGTATTTTTGACCCGTTCTTCACCACCAAACCCGTGGGCGATGGCCTAGGGTTGGGATTGGCCGTTTCCTACGCGATCGTTCATGAAACCGGCGGCACACTAAGCGCCGACAACCAAGGCGACGGCGCACGCTTCACGCTTACTTTACCCACAGAAACCGAGGCCTGATCTCACATGTTGAATGCAGTCATTGTGGTCGACGATGAAGTCAGCATCCGCGAAGCCGTCCAGCAATGGCTGACGCTTTCGGGTTTTAGCGTGCAGGTATACGGCCGTGCAGAAGACTGTCTGGCGGAGTTGCCCGAGCATTTTCCGGGGGTCATCCTTAGCGATGTGCGCATGCCGGGCATGGGTGGCTTGGAGTTTCTTGATCGTCTGCAACGCTTGGATCCAGACTTACCGGTTATTTTGCTGACCGGCCATGGTGACGTCCCAATGGCGGTGGATGCCATACGTGATGGGGCCTATGATTTTCTGGAAAAACCCTTTAGCCCGGAAATACTGCTGAGAATCCTGCGTAGGGCGTTAGATAAGCGCCAATTGGTGCTGGAAAATCACCGACTGCATGAGCAGGCAGATGCGAAATCCAGACTGGACGCCACCTTGCTCGGTACCGCGCCGAGTCTGCAGGTGTTGCGCAAGCAAGTGCTGGAGCTGTCGCAGTTGCCGGTTAATGTAGTAATTCGCGGCGAAACGGGCAGCGGCAAAGAATTGGTCGCGCGCTGCCTGCATGACTTCGGCCCGCGCGCGGGCAAGCCGTTTGTTGCACTCAATTGTGCCGCGATTCCCGAGCAATTGTTCGAAGCGGAGCTGTTCGGGCACGAAAGTGGAGCCTTCACCGGTGCGCAAGGTAAGCGTATTGGCAAACTTGAATACGCCGACGGTGGCACGTTGTTTCTCGACGAGATCGAAAGCATGCCGCTGGCGCAGCAGGTCAAGCTGTTGCGCGTGCTGCAAGAGCAGCGCCTCGAACGATTGGGCTCCAACCAGAGCATCCCCATCGATATTCGGATCATTGCTGCGACCAAGCCGGACTTGTTGGACGAAGCGCGAGCCGGACGTTTTCGTGAAGACCTTGCGTATCGCTTGAACGTCGCGGAGCTGCGTTTACCACCGCTGCGTGAGCGTCGTGAAGACATACCCCTGCTGTTTTCACATTTTGCCCGTGCCGCCGCCGAACGTCTGGGTCGTAAAGCGCCGGTGCTGAGCGGCGCCGAACTGAGTCATTTATTGAGTCATGATTGGCTGGGCAACGTTCGTGAGCTGGCCAATGCAGCAGAGCGTCAGGTGTTGGGGTTGAGCCAGGCACAACCCTTGACCATCGAGTCAGGGCAATCCTTGGCGGCGCAACAGGAAGCGTTTGAAGCGCATTGTTTGCGTGCTGCCTTGCTCAGGCACAAAGGTGACATCAAGGCAGTGCTCACCGAGCTGCAACTGCCGCGCAGAACCCTCAACGAAAAGATGCAGCGCCATGGCCTGCTGCGGGAAATGTTTTTGCCGTCTTCCGAATGACCGTCTTGATAGGCAACTTTCCGCTTACTGAAGCGACTGCAGTAAGCGGATTTTTGCCTAGCAAACCCGGCGCCCCCCTCTAGATAGGCCCTCCACAGCCTGGCATAGCTCCTGCAATAGGACTATCCAGGCTGCGCTCCCGTGCGCCCCACTAAAAACAATGACTTAAGGATCCTTGATGGATACCCCAAACGCTATAACTGCAGGGGCGACTGTCGCGCCAACCAAAGAAAAGACCACCGGCAGCCGTCTGAAATCAATTTTCAGTGGCTCAGTCGGTAACATGGTCGAGTGGTACGACTGGTACGTTTACGCCGCGTTCTCGCTGTACTTCGCTAAATCGTTCTTCCCCCAAGGTGACACCACCGCCCAATTGCTCAACACCGCTGCGATCTTCGCCGTGGGCTTTTTGATGCGTCCAATCGGCGGTTGGCTGATGGGTATGTACGCCGACCGCAAGGGGCGTAAAGCCGCGTTGATGGCATCGGTACTGTTGATGTGCTTCGGCTCGCTGATCATCGCCTTGACCCCGAGCTACGCGGTCATTGGCGTCGGTGCACCGATTCTGCTGGTGTTTGCCCGCCTGTTGCAGGGGCTGTCCGTAGGCGGTGAATACGGCACTTCCGCCACCTACTTGAGCGAGATGGCGACCAAAGAACGCCGTGGCTTCTTCTCCAGCTTCCAGTACGTCACCTTGATTTCTGGGCAGCTTATCGCCTTGGGCGTGTTGATCGTCTTGCAGCAAACCCTGACCACCGAGCAGTTGTACGCATGGGGCTGGCGCATCCCGTTTGTCATCGGCGCACTGTGTGCCGTGGTCGCCCTGTACCTGCGTCGTGGCATGGAAGAAACCGAGTCGTTCACCAAGAAAAAAGTGCAGAAAGAAAGCTCGATGCGCATCTTGATGCGCCATCCAAAAGAATTGATGACCGTCGTCGGCTTGACCATGGGCGGCACTCTGGCTTTTTATACCTACACCACCTACATGCAGAAGTACTTGGTGAATACCGTCGGCATGAGCATCACCGACTCGACCACCATATCGGCAGCCACATTATTTCTATTTATGTGCATACAACCGTTGGTGGGTGCGCTGTCTGACAAGATCGGGCGACGTCCAATCCTGATCGCATTCGGCGTGCTCGGCACCCTGTTCACGGTGCCAATCCTCACCACACTGCATACCGTACAAAGCTGGTGGGGCGCGTTTTTCCTGATCATGGCGGCGCTGATTATCGTCAGCGGCTACACCTCGATCAACGCCGTGGTAAAGGCTGAGTTGTTCCCTACCGAGATCCGTGCGCTGGGCGTGGGCTTGCCTTATGCCTTGACTGTTTCGATCTTCGGCGGCACCGCTGAATACCTCGCTTTGTGGTTCAAAAGCATCGGAATGGAGACCGGTTACTACTGGTATGTAACTGCCTGCATTGCCGTGTCACTGCTGGTTTACGTGTTCATGAAAGACACCCGCAAGCACTCGCGGATTGAGACCGACTGAGGTCGACGATCGATTTTCGATCAACACTCAGCGTGAATATAAAGGGGCGGCCACAGCTCAGTGGGCCGTCCCTTTTACGTTGCACCTGCGTAAACACCTGATGTGAGCCGGCTTTCAGAACTATTAATTTCAGCAATATTCGGTAACACCCCGAATGAGTTCTCAAAAAAAACGAGCGGCGTAGCATCCAACGCATACCCACTCACAAACGCTCACAACAACCCGGAACCCCCACCAGAAGGTGCTGACCGAATTGCTGCTGATGGCTATGACTCGATAGGTGCATATCATGTTGCTGCTAATGGCTTTAATCACATCGGTGCAAACAACATTACTGCTAATGGTCTTGACCACATTTCTGCTGACCGGATTGTTGCTGACCGTGCTGATCACTTGGGCGTTGAAGGCCTAGCCGAGACACCGCTACACCCGTCTCGATGTCCGTTCCTTTGATCCCGCATCCCGTATCCATCAGCCCACACTTTTGTCGGGCTAAATTTTGCCTGTTAAAAAAGTTCACAACCAAAACCTTACGGGTCGCTGAAACGGTTCTTCAGCTCAGTACTAGTGGCTTTAAGCCATTGAATAATAACTAATTATTTGCACTATCAATTCCAACGATAATCGATAGCACGCTTATTAACTTCTTAAGAAAATCCAGCGGCGTAAAATTCACTCCATCGCAACACAGAACTACCCCTACATAGGAGCAACCAAAATGAAAACTTCAAAACTGATTTTCGGCATCGCTTTCTCGGTATTGGCTAGCACAACCTTTGCCCTCCCAGCTTTCGCAGAAGGCGGCTCAGCTCACACCAACGCTAGCGCGGCTCGTGTAACTTCCGACGGCGCTGACCACGTTGGAGCTAACCGCTTGGCTTCCGACGGTGCAGATCATGTCGGTGCAAACCGTCAAGCTGCAGATGGTGCTGATCACGTTGGTGCAAACCGCCTGGCTTCAGACGGCGCTGATCATGTTGGTGCTAATCGCACTAGCTAATCGCTTCAATTATTCCTCCCAGCCCGGCTTTTGCCGGGCTTAATTTTGGGCGAAGGAAAAGTATCGGGTGAAGACCTTAAGTGTAGGGTTCGGGTTCTTACAGCGGTTTGCATTCCAACGCTAAGTCATTGAAATAACTAAAATATCCGCACTATCAATTTCAGCAATATTCGCTACCAATCGGATTGACTTCTTAATAAAACAGCGCGGCGTAAAATCAATCTCACACCCAGTTAAACAACTAAATGTACGTCGGAGCAACTAACATGAAAACTTCAAAAATGATCGTTGGCTTGGCTTTCTCAGTCTTGGCTAGTAGCGCTTTTGCTCTTCCCGTTTTTGCAGAAAATAATTTAGCGACTCAGGCTGTTCAGGTAGCTGCTGACGGCGCTGATCACGTAGGCGCAAACCGCGTAGCTGCTGATGGCGCTGACCACGTAGGCGCAAACCGCGTAGCCGCTGATGGTGCTGACCATGTTGGTGCTAACCGCGTAGCCGCTGATGGCGCTGACCACGTTGGTGCTAACCGCCTGGCTTCAGACGGTGCCGATCATGTTGGTGCTAATCGCACTAGCTAATCGCTTCAACTATTCCTCCCAGCCCGGCTTTTGCCGGGCTTAATTTTGGGCGAAGGAAAAGTATGGAAATGCCGAAAACCCTGTGGGAGATGCCCAAATCCGGCGGCATGCTGAGATTTGGGTGGGACCGGGAAGCAGACGACTAGGTGCATCAGTCATACCGCGGCGCTGCCTTCGCGAACAAGTTCGCTCCCACCGGATTGCCCTCAAACATAGAATCTTCCGCAGTTCACAATCTCGACATGGCGCGTCGTCCATGTCGCCGCTAATGGCATGAAAATGTGGAAACTGCGGTCATTGCCTTGCACTATGACAACCTTAATCTTTAGCCGCCGCTGTCATCAGGAAGCCCTTTATGTCAGATGATATTCATTTCTACGAACCCACTAAGGGGCATGGCCTTCCCCATGATCCGTTCAACTCCATCATTGGCCCACGGCCTATTGGGTGGATTTCTTCGCAGGACGCACAGGGCCGTTTGAATCTCGCCCCGTACAGTTTTTTCAACGGTTTTAACTATGTGCCGCCGATCATTGGTTTCAGCAGTATCGGTCGCAAGGACAGCTTGAGGAATATTGAGGAAACCGGCGAGTTCGTCTGGAATCTTGCGACGCGTTCGTTGGCTGAAGCCATGAACCAGAGCTGCGCCCCCGTAGGTCCGGAAGTCGACGAGTTCCAATTGGCAAACCTGACGCCGGTTGCATCGCGCATTGTGAAAGCACCGCGTGTGCTGGAGACACCGGTTTCGTTTGAATGCAAAGTTACGCAGATCGTCCAATTGCAACGCGTCGACAAAACGTTGATACCCACCTGGTTGGTACTGGGCGAGGTAGTGGCTGTTCACATCGCGAAATCAATGCTTAAAGACGGTATCTACGACACGGCGTCGGCCGAGCATATTTTGCGTGGAGGCGGTCCGGCTGATTACTTCAAAATCGACCCTAAATCACTGTTTAAGATGTACCGCCCCAAAAGCTGATTCGATTTAAAATACCAACTCACCGTCAGCATCGACATCGACCAGTCGCGCCAATTCTTCAGATGCGGCTTGGTCGGCTTCGTGCGCCGTCTTGAACTTTTGCTCATCAAGTACCCGATGGAAACGTGGTGCGCCCCCGGCGTGGTGGGCCTTCACCGCAATTGCTGCGCTGTAGCCACCCTCTCCCGGCATCACTGCGGAAACGGCCTCGACGTCTTTGAATTCTTTACGTGCCATGCGGCTCATCCTGCCTATTGATCAATTGCAGCAATTCTACCGTTTTAACGCGATCAACCGGCCAACTGCTGCATTGGCGGCTGATAATTGGCCTTCGCCTGCACAGAGGTCACGTGTTGAAAGGTCTGAAAATCCAGGCTGCTGACAATCAATTGCTGAACCAGTTCGGCAAAAACACTCAACTCGGGTGTTTCGAACCAGGCACTCATCATCTCTTCGCTAGCCCACATACCTGACACGACCCACATATCGGGTTCGTGCAGTGACTGCTGCAACGAAAACTGCAAGCAGCCCGGGGCGTTCAATGCAGGTTCGATCAAGCTGCTCAAGCGCACGCCCAGTTGCTCACTGCGGCCGGTAGAAGCGCGGGCAAAGGCAAGATGGCTGACGGGATTTGGCTTATGCATGGGTCTGCACTCCTGAGTGCGAACGCTTTTATAAGGGATGTGAAGCGGCGTTCTACAGCAGCAGAGATTAGGGTCCAGGCCAATTTTTCGTTAGCCAATTTCTGCCAGCTTATTGCCTATTACTGCACCAAGGTGTTTGCTCCCCCTGATGAGCGCAGGATGAGAGGCCCCCAGTTTTGCGTAGCATTGAGCAAGTTCAATGCGCCCGGATGCCCATTTCTTCGCTTCCCACTCACCAGCCGACAGAATCAGGCAAGCATCGGGCAGGATTCAGATAACGCTTTTCGTTGCACAAAAATAAACTGTGCGTCGTCAATGGACCATTAGAGGACTCGAAGCATGTCGCAGAGTGAGAGCTTTCACGCTCAGGTAGACGATGACATGGAGAAGCAGCGGGCCGAGTTGGTCTCCATCATCAAACGCTTCGCACCCGAAGATGGCGTTTTTCCTACGACCATCCCGCAGTTGCACATGGTCTGCCATGACCGACCGATTGACTCATTCCCGACCCTGGTGCAGCCGGCGCTGTGCATCCTCGCTCAAGGCAGTAAGGACGTAAGGCTCGGTGAAGAGAATTACACCTACGACCCGTTGAACTACATGGTGATCTCGGTCGCGATGCCGATCAGTGGCTGCATCCAACATGCGACCCCGGCGAGCCCAAATTTGGCGCTGCGCATCGATATCGATCCGGTGCAGATCAATGCACTGATCGCCGAAGCAGGACCGATGAGTGTGCCCACTCGCCCCACAGGACGCGGTCTGTACATTGAGAAAATCGACACCCAGTTGCTCGACGCGGTGCTGCGCCTGACGCGCTTGCTGTCCACGCCCAAAGACATCGCCATGCTTGCGCCGTTGATCCAGCGCGAAATCATTTACCGGTTGTTACGCAGTCAACAAGGCCATCGGTTGTATGAAATTGCGATTGCCGACAGTCAGACCCATCGCGTTACCCAAGCGATCAAATGGCTCAACAGCCATTACGAACAGCCCATGCGCATCGAAGATCTGGCACGCGAAGTGAACCTGAGCGTGTCGACCCTGCACCATCGGTTTAAATCGGTAACGGCCATGAGCCCGCTGCAATACCAGAAACAATTGCGCTTGCAAGAGGCCCGTCGGTTGATGCTCGCCGACGGGCTAGACGCGTCAGCGGCAGGGTATCGAGTGGGCTATGAAAGCCCTTCGCAATTTAGCCGCGAGTACAGCCGCCAATTTGGCGCACCACCGTCGCGCGACCTGGCGCGGTTGCGCCAAAGCGTTTGATTGCGCACCGTCTTCAGGCCGCTAATACCCGGCATGCATCAGCGGGAATGGTGACCGAAACCGGATGACCGATGGCGAGCCCAAAGCATTGGTTTGGTGTACTGAGGGCGGTGAGTGAAACGCCAGCGCACTCGACAGTGGTTTCGATAGTTGCACCAATGTCGCGGACGAAAGTAACGGTGCCCAGTAGACGATTACCTGATGTTGGCAACGGTGAAGACAACTGCAGATCTTCGGGTCGCACCAACATTTTGATACTGGCGCCGACTTCGATACCGCTGCTGATCGGTACATCCAGGGCTTCGCCACCCGGCAAGCCGACCTGGCC
>NZ_JAMFRV010000278.1 GCF_026224925.1 Pseudomonas sp.
ACTGACGTTTAATTCAATAAACACATAATTAGCTTAGATCAAAAAAGCCTTTTACAGCACTCAAGCATACGTTTACGGTCTTAACGACCAGGCCGCTGACCCACCCATGTCGGCCATGAACCTATTGCCAATGAGTGTCTCATGAGCGACCTTCACTGCTTCAAAGCCCCAGACAACTTGGCACGCCAGCTGGAAAGAACACCCAGGCCCTGGCGGTCTACATCCCGCTTACCCACCCTTTGGCTGGCCACATTGGCCGCTACTTTTACTCTGTTTGGCTGCTCGCCCTCGGCTGACCAACACGCCAGTAGCAAGGTTTTGAAAATCGCGTTTTTCCGCGACAACACTACCCTTGTCAGTCTCGACCCATTCCAGGTGTACTGGCTTGAACATCGGGTAGTGCTGCGCAACGTGGCTGAGTCGTTGACCGATCAAGACCCCGAGACTGGCAAGATCATTCCCTGGTTGGCAAGTAGCTGGAACATCAGTGCCAATGCCTTGGAATATACTTTCCAACTGCGCAAGGATGTCACCTTCAGCAACGGTACCCGCTTCGATGCAAAGGCGGTCAAGACCGCTTTCGATGCCGACAAGGCGTTCGCCGCGCAGCTGCCCGCGACCTTCGGTGCCACGTATCTTGCCGGGTATGACCATGCCGAAGTAGTCGATGACTTCACTGTCAAGCTAGTACTTGTGCGGCCCAACGCCGGTTTTCTCCAAGCCACGTCCACCACCAACCTGGCAATCCTTGCACCCGAAAGCTATGCCAAGACCGTCAAGGAGCGTTCGCTGGGGGCGATCATCGGCACTGGGCCGTTCGTGCTTGATAGTTACACCCCCGAGTCTGGCTTGCGCCTGCTCAGGCGAACCGGCTATGCCTGGCCTTCGGCCAACGCACAAAACCGTGGCGAAGCGCACCTGGATGAAGTGGACGTGAGCTACATTCCGGAAGAAAGCGTGCGCAACGGCCAGTTCGTGCAAGGCCAAGTCGACATCCTCTGGCCGCGGGCCCCCTTTTCCGAAGTCGATACCAAACTGTTTCAGTCCAAAAACGCAACGATCCAGAGCCGTTCGTTGCCCGGCCCGGCCTTGAACTGGTACCCAAACACACGCGGTGAACGCATCCTCGGCGAGAACGCGGTCCGCCAGGCCCTGCAAAAAGCCATCGACCGCAAGACCTATGCGTCTACGGTCTATAGCCCGCAATTCCCAGTGGTAAGCAGCTTGTATGACACCACCACGCCTTACTACAAAAGCCAGAACACCAAGCTAGCCTTTGATCCGGCCGCTGCACGGAAACTGCTGGATAACGCCGGGTGGACCGTCGGTGCCGACAACTACCGAGCCAAAAACGGCAAGCGGCTGAAACTCACCTACAACCTCCAGGGTGCTGAAACCGCTGGTGACGTGCTGATCCAGGACCAACTGCGCCAAGTTGGCATTGATCTCAAGCTCAATGTGCTTACCACTGCCGATTGGGCAGCCGCCAACGCCGCAGGCAACTACGATCTGACCTCGACCTACATGACCCGCGCCGACCCGATAATTCTGCAAACCATTATTGACCCGCGAAGCGCCAACAGTTCTACCGTGGCCACCAACCTCTATACCCCGCAAACACTGCCCAAGGCCCAGACGCTGTTCGACGCGGGAATGACGGCGACCAACAGCGAGCAGCGAGCCGATGCTTATGGCGCACTGCAGGACCTGCTGGTCGACGAGGGATCGGTCTTCCCTATCTACGAGCGCGTGTGGCAAGCGGCGACGAGCCCGCGGGTGAGTAATTTCCGTTGGACTGCCGAAGGCTTTGCGCTGCTTAACGACATCGAGCTTAAACAACCATGAGCCGCTACGTGCTCGGCCGAATCGGTCAGGCGCTCCTTGTGTTGTGGGGTGCGTACAGCGTCGCCTATTTCATCTTGTATCTACTCCCGGGTGATCCGCTCTCGATCATGCTTAGCGCCTCAGGGGTGGAAATTGATTCACTGTCAGTCGCCGACCTGGCCAAAGCCCGTGCCTACTACGGCCTCGACCAAGGGGTGGTTCAGCAATACTTCAGCCTACTGTGGGGCGCGATACACGGCGACTTCGGCCAGTCGGTGGCGCTCAACCGGCCAGTGGCCGACTTGCTGGCCGAGCGCCTGCCGCAGACGCTGAAGTTGGCGGGCGTGGCCATTGTGTTGTCGCTGATCGGCGGTATCGGCCTGGGTTATCTGGCGGCTTATGTGCGCTGGAGACCCCTGCAACAAGTGCTGGCTCGCGTGCCTTCCCTCGGCTTTTCGGTGCCGGTGTTCTGGATGGGGTTGTTACTGATTCAGGTGTTCGCCTTCAGCCTTGGTTGGCTGCCTTCTACTGGCAATCAAGGTGCTTCCAGCCTAGTGCTGCCGGCCATCACCCTGGCCATTCCCAGCGCGGCGGTATACGCCCAAGTACTGCTGCGCGGCTTCCAGGGGGTCTGGCATGAACCCTACATCGCCACCGCTTTTGCCAAAGGCTTGAGCCGCGCTCAGGTGCAGAGGCGCCACGCCTTCAAAAATGCTGCCCTGCCGTTGCTCACGCTGATTGGTCTGCAAGTGGGCAACACCGTCTCCGGTGCTGTGCTAGTGGAAACCATCTTTGCGCGCAGCGGTATCGGCCGCTTGGCTCAAGAGGCGGTGCTGCGACAGGACATCCCGGTGGTGCTGGCGATCGTCAGCGTGGCAGCCGCGGCCTTCGTATTGGTCAACCTCATTGTCGATCTTCTGTATCCCGCGCTCGACCCTCGCATCACCCACACGCCGAGGATTGCCTGATGCCCATCACCATCAAGACGTTGATCGATACCTTCCCCGGTCAAGCGAGCCAGGCCGCCGTTTGGCGCCCACGTAGCCGCTGGCAGCGCGCGCGCCTGGCCGTGGCGCCATTGTTGGGCCGCCCCGGTTTTCTGCTGGCGCTGGCCATCGTCGCCTTCGCCCTTCTCGCTGCACTGGCGCCGGGGTTGCTCAGCCATGCCGATCCTTACGCCACCGCACCGTTGGCCAAACTCACGTCACCCGGCGCGGCCCACTGGTTCGGTACCGATGAGTTGGGCCGCGACCTCTACAGTCGCGTGGTGTATGGCTCGCGCCTGTCGGTGAGCGCATCACTGCTGGCGGTGGGAATCGCACTGATCGGCGGGCTAGGCCTGGGCATCGTCGCGGGCTTTGCCGGCGGGCGCCTGGACACACTATTGATGCGCCTGATCGACGTCATGCTGGCGCTGCCCGGCCTGCTTCTGGCGTTGGCCATTGTCACCGCCATCGGTTTCGGCACACTGCCTGTCGCGATTGCCGTGGGGGTTGGCATCATACCCGGCTTCGCTCGCACCACCCGGGCCGAGGTACTACGGATCAAAAACCTTCCTTATGTCGAGGCTGCCCGGTTGGGTGGCGCCAGTTGGACACGCACCTTGCTGCGGCACGTACTACCCAACGCATGGGGGCCGGTGGCGGTACTGGCCACGCTGGATTTTGGCGCGGCTATTCTCGCCACGGCCGGGCTTAGCTTTCTCGGCTTTGGCGCTGCCCCACCTGCAGCGGAATGGGGCACCTTGATCGCCAACGGCCGATCCTTCCTGATGACCGCACCGTGGGTGCCACTGCTGCCGGGCTTATTCCTGGTGGCAGTGGTGTTCAGCGTCAACCACATTGCCCGCACGCTCGAGGAAACCCCGCGATGAATCCGTCCTTGCCGTTGATTGAAGTGACCGATCTGCACGTGGCCTATCGAGCCGCCGGCCATTTAACGCCTGCGGTGCGCGGGGTGTCGTTC
>NZ_JAMFRV010000279.1 GCF_026224925.1 Pseudomonas sp.
CTAATTCTACACAGCGGAATCGACTGGTTATACGGTTCGACGCTCAGTCTGGTCATCACCGTCGGATTGGCCTCGGTCACCCTCGGTGTGCAGTTGATTCGTAGCCAGTTGTTGCAAATCAATCGTGAACTCGAAGAAGCAGCCTGGATCAGCGGCGCATCGGCTTGGAAAACAGTGCTGAGCATTGTCGTTCCTCTGTGTGCACGCTCGATCGTGGTGGTTGCAGTGATGGCGTTTGTTTCCGCCGCACGGGATATCAGCCACCTTGCTCTGCTCGTCAGCAGCGACAACCGACCGCTCTCTATGTTGCAGCTGGAATACATCGCTGAGGGCCGTAACGAAGCCTCTGCAGTGGTCGGGGTGATCATCGCGTTGATCGCCATCGCTGCTGCACTTATCGCTCGCCGCCTGGGCTATCGCCCCGAAACCAGACAGGTCTGATCATGTTGGAGATTCGTCACATCATTAAAACGTTTGAGGGCAACCGCGTACTCGACGGTCTGTCGCTGGATATCCGGCAGGGAGAAATTTTCACCCTTCTTGGTGCCAGTGGCTGTGGCAAGACTACCTTGCTGAGAATTCTCGCCGGGCTTGAAACGCCAGATGACGGACACCTGTATTTTCGTGGGCAGCCATGGGTCGATACATCGACTGGCTCCTTCCTGCCACCGCAGAAACGCGGAGTAGGCCTGGTGTTCCAAAGCTACGCCGTTTGGCCGCACTTGAATGTCTTCGACAACGTCGCTTATCCGTTGCGCAACCAAAAAGTCCCGCGCCCGCAGATTCGTGAAAAAGTCCTAAGTATCCTCGAATCCGTAGGTTTGGCCGGATATGACCAACGCGCCACTCATCAACTCAGCGGTGGACAGCAGCAGCGCGTTGCGATGGCGAGAGCCTTGGTCGGCGATCCTGCTCTGCTGCTGCTCGATGAGCCCTTTAGCAACCTGGATGTTGGCCTGCGCAAACAACTGCGCCAAGAGCTAAAAGACCTGCAAAAGCGCCTCGGGTTAACCGTGGTGCTGGTGACCCATGATCAGGACGACGCCTTTGCGTTGTCCGACCGGATTGCCGTGCTCAACGCTGGACGGGTCGAGCAGATCGGCAGTGCCGAGGATATCCACGACCGTCCGGCCACATCTTTTGTGCAGGGGTTTGTTGGCCGGGGTACTCAGCTCCACGGCCGACTCACCGGCAGTGGCGATCGAGCGTGGGTTGCACAGGGTGTGGTGCAACTGGCCGAACCGATCAGGCATACCGTGGATTCACCATTGACGTTGTGGGTGAGGCCCGACGCTGTCTCCTTTGAGGTCGCCGGATCAGGTGCAGGTTCAGGCATAAGCGGACAAGTCAGTCACAGTATTTTCGCCGGCGACCGCTACGAAACATACGTACATCTGGACGACGGTCAGCAGCTCATGGCTTACCAACTCCGTCACCAGCTCAGCCCACCCGGGACTTGGGTCGACGTTATTTTTTCTTCCAATCCACACGCCAGCTTACTGGCTCCTCAGGTGTCATCTTGATGAAGTCGATCAATCGCTCATGGATTTTTGGCAGCGCCATCCTAGCCCTATCTCACCTCAGCATCGGCCACGCCGAAGACTGGAATCAGGTCGTCGCAGCGGCTGAGAAAGAGGGCAAATTGACCGTGTTCGGGCCAGTCATCCAACCCTACCGCCAAGCCATCGAGCAATTTCAGGCGGCTTACCCGAAGATCCAACTGCAATACACCGGCGTGACGTCTCCAGAGTTTGAAGCACGTATCCGCAACGAACGGCGGGTGAATCGCTATCTGTGGGACGTCACTGTACTTGGGTTCAGCGGTTCGGCCTTTACTCAACAGCTGCCTGAGGGCTGGTATGACCCAATTCGTCCATTGATTGTGAAGCCTGATGTGTTGGCCGATAGCCACTGGCTCGGCGGTTTCGCGGCCGGTTTCCTGGATAAACAGCAGAAGTACATTTACGCGTTCCAAGCGGGCAAGCAGAACAACGTCAACATTGATCGAGCAGCTGTTCCGGAGTCAGAACTCAATTCGCTGGAAGATCTGCTTGATCCGAAATGGAAAGGCAAGATTGCCATTCTTGACCCGCGCACCCGTGGCAGCGGCCACCTGATTACCTTGCTTCAAACCACGCTGGGCAGCGAAAAAGCCCGCCAGTTCCTGACCGAACAGCAACCGGTGATCGCCTCGACCAATCGCCAGTTGGCAGACTGGGTGGCACAGGGTGCGTACCCGATCACATCGGGACTTAGCCCTTCGGAGATCGCCACGCTCAAGGAACAAGGGTTAGCCAAATCGGTAGAGGCGTTGAAGACACCGCCCGAGCGTACTGCTTGGACTCCGGGCTGGGGTGCTATCGCCTTGCTTCATCAACCACCGCATCCAAACGCTGCAAAGGTCTTCGTCAACTGGTTCCTGTCGCAGCCTGCGCAGGCAGACTGGGCCAAGCGTGGCTTCGTCAACTCCCGTCGCACCGACGTGGCGCCAGGGTTGCCTGACAGTGCGTTGACCGCAGAAGCCTTCGAGAAAGGACTGACGTTCAACTCAGAAGCCAACGCCGACAAGGCGCAAGAAGCCACCCAGCTGGCACAAAAGGCACTGCAATGAGCGAGCATCAGTCCGTGCGGCGGGAGCTGGCGATTGCCAACCGCATCTTGGCGCACGAGCAAGTCTTCGACAGCTACGGCCATGTGAGCGTGCGTCACCCCATTGATCCTGAGCGTTTCTTCCTCGCGGCTTCAGTCAGTCCCGAACAGGTTCAGGTGGAGGACATCCTCGAATACGGTATCGATGGGCAACCGATCACCGCGACAGCGCGAGCGCAGTACTCCGAGCGTTTTATCCATGCGGCTATCTATGCACGCCGGCCGGATATAAACGCGGTGGTGCATGCCCATACCGAGTCAGTGCTGCCCTTTACGGTCAGCTCTACCAAGCTGCGGCCGCTGCTGCATGTGGCCGCGATCATCGGCCATGACATCCCCGTCTGGGATATGCACGCTGATTTTGGTGATACAGATTTGTTGGTGACTAACCCTGATCACGCAGGGTCGCTAGCGGAGACCCTTGGCAGCGGGCGAGTTGTCTTGATGCGTGGGCATGGGTTCACCGGTGCGGCGGCCTCGTTGGAGCTTGCCGTTCGCGTGGCTATCTACCTTAAGATCAATGCGCAGGCACAGTCGGCAGCGATGGCAATGGGGCCAGTAAAGTTCCTCAGTGAAGGTGAAGTCGCTGCAGTTGATGCGCGCATGGGCAGCCCCAAAGCCACCAGCCGGGTCTGGGAAAATTGGGCGCACCGCTGCGGTGCTGATATCGAGTTGCAGGTTCAGCCATGAGTCAGTCCCAAGCATTGACCATCGCGCTGGCCAACTTCGATCGCCACCTGCCGTTTTTCCTTGGCTGGCTGCCCAAGGCTGCAGACTTTCATCTCAAAGCGCTGGACGTCGGCATGAGTCCACCAGGTCGCGATGGCGGTGATCGCCATGGCCGAATGCTGCGCGACCATGAGTTCGACATCGCCGAAGTTTCGCTGGCCTCCTATATCTTGGCGAAAGCGCAAGGAGCTACTTTTACTGCCGTCCCGGTCTTCCCGAGGCGATTGTTCAGCGCCAATCATATTTACGTCAGTGCCCGCTCTGGGATTCAGGCGCCCAGCGATCTTCGGGGGCGGCGCGTGGCCATTCGTGGTTGGCAGGTCAGCCTTTCGGTGTTGGCCAAAGGTGATCTGAAAAGCCGCCATGGCGTCGACTGGAAAGACATCGAGTGGGTCACGCAAGACGCGGAGCAAATAGCGTTCGCTGATCCTCGTGTCCGCTTGAGCCGTATGCCGAAAGGAAGCAACGGCGCTCAGATGCTGCTGTCAGGTGAGGTCGATGCGTTCATCGATCCGAAACCGCCGAAAGCGGTTCTGGAGGGGCAGGGCGGCGTGCGTAACTTGTTTGCCGATCAACGCCAGGAATGCCTTGACTACTTTCGGGAGCGCCAATGTTTCCCCGCTATGCATGTCCTGGCAATACGCGAGGAGGTTGTGCAGCGCTTCCCGGATCTTCCCCGTTATCTCATGCATGCCTGGGACGATGCCCAAGCCAAGACCCGCAAGGTTTACGAGGATTACGCCTACACCTCCATGCCCTTGGGCCGCTTGGCGTGGGAACAAAGCCAACGCGATTTTGGCGATGAATTGTTTCCCGCCGGAATCGAAGCCAACCGCAAAAACCTTCGATGGTTCATCGACTACCTGGTCGACCAGTTGCTGCTGCCTGAACCGATCGAGATCGATCGTCTATTTCACGCCTCGGTATTGCGCACCTGATGCACCCCATTTTTTATCTGGAGACACCCATGTCCGAATTCCTGCAACTGCGCGACGCCGTGCCTCAGCTTCTGTCGCTGGGCGAAGATTTCCGGGAGGAGGGTGCCCGCGCCGACCGTGAAGGTGTGGCGCCCAAATCGAGTCTGCAAGCGCTCCATGCAAAGGGCCTCTTGCACGTCACACATTCGGCTGCTTTGGGCGGCCCGGATGGCAGCCTCAAGGGGAAGCAACCGGAGCTGTTTCTGAACATGCTGCGTACCATCTGCCGAGCGGACAGTTCAACAGGGCACTGCTTCCAGTTGCATAACCACGCGCTGTGGCAGTTAGAGCAAGTGGGCACTCCCGAGCAGATCGAACTGTTCGTCAAACCCGCACTGGAAAAATTCAGCATTTTCTCGGCGGTGGGTAGCGAGCCGGGTCGAATCAACATGTATGAGATGAAAACCCGAGCTACTCGGGTTGAAGGCGGCTGGTTGGTCAACGGCGTAAAAAACTTCGTCACCAACGGCACGATCGCTGACCTGATCATCACCTCAGTGGCGCTGGATGGGATTGAGAATTATCTCGATAACCTTCAAATGATGCTGATCACCCCGGACATGCCGGGCGTGACGTGGGATGACGCTTGGTATCAGCCCCACGGCATGCGTGCCGCTCGCAGCCCGATCATGCACCTGAACAATGTGTTCGTGCCGGATAACCATTTGCTGGGAGAACCTGGCGCCTTTGCCCGGCAGCGTTGGCAGGGCCGTTTTCACTTGGGCTTCGCAGCGAATTACCTGGGCACGACTGAAGGCCTTTTTGACTGGTACCTGGACTATCAGCGCGGTCGCAACAAAGGTAACGATCCTTATACGCAGCTTCGTGTCGGCGAAGTGAAAATGCAGATGGATGCGGCGGCGGCGATGTTCGACAGTGCCCTACAAGGCTGGCGCGATGCGGACGTAGTACAGGCAGAACTGCGCTCCATGAGCGCAAAGTCTACCGCTGCACGTACTGCCTTCAACACGCTTCAAAGCGTACTGCTTTCGGCAGGAGCTACTGCGCAGTTCGAAGACCTTCCACTGGGTCGTACCGCTCGCAACATCGAGACATTTGTAGTGCATGCGGGCCATGACCGGACTGCACAAATCATCGGGCAGGCGCAGTTGGGCGCTACCTTCGATTCCACCCTGCAGCGCTGAGGAGTCGTCATGCGTCGTCAACTGCATTTGGGATTGTTCATTCAGGAAACCGGGCACCATATCGCGGGCTGGCGTGAGCCACAGGCCGCCGCAAACGCGGCACGTGACTTTCGCCACCAGGTCGAACTGGCGAAGCTGGCGGAAGCGGCATGCTTTGACTTGCTGTTTATCCAGGATTCGTATGCGATGCGCGGCGCCAACGATATCGGCGCACTGCAGCACACTGCGCGCTCGACTCATTGGGACCCGATTACAGCGCTGTCCGCCTTGGCCATGGTGACCGAGCGAATTGGTCTGGTTGGAACTGCCACCACGACCTACAACGAACCCTACACACTTGCGCGACATTTCTCATCGCTCGATCACATTAGCCAAGGACGTGCTGGCTGGAACCTGGTGACCTCCAACAACGAAGCTGAAGCACTGAATTTCAGTCGCGACCAGCATGCGATGCATGGCGATCGTTATGCCCGTGCCGAAGAGTTCCTCTCGGTGGTTAAGGGTTTGTGGGATACCTGGGAGGATGACGCATTCGTTGAGGACAAAGGGGCTGGGCGATTCTTCGATCCGGCCAAGCTCCATGTGTTGAATCACCGGGGCGAGCATTTTTCCGTGAAAGGGCCGTTGACCTTGGCGCGACCTCCCCAAGGGCATCCGGTGCTGGTGCAGGCGGGATCGTCAGATACCGGTAAACGGCTAGGGGCAACTACCGCTGACGTGATTTTTTCTGCGCAGCAAAACCTTGAGGCCGCTCAGCAATTCTACGCAAGCATGAAAGCGTTAGCGGTCGAAGCAGAACGTGACCCTGACCAGCTCCTGATCATGCCGGGCTTACTGCCAGTGGTTGCAGCGACACAAGCTGAAGCCGAGGCCAAGTTTGAGGCGCTTCAGCAGCACGTACTCCCCGAGGTTGGGCTGGCGACACTGGCGACCACCTTGGGCGAAGTCGACCTCAGTGGTTACGACCTGGACGGGCCGCTGCCGGAGTTGCCTGAAGCAAATGGTCCGAAAAGCCGTCGGCAGTTACTGATCGACATGGCTCGCCGGGAGAACCTGACGATCCGTCAGTTGTATCAGCGGGTTGTCGGCGCACGAGGACACCTGACTGTCGTCGGCACCCCCCAACACGTGGCCGACGTGATGCAACAGTGGGTGGAAGGGCGAGCCGCCGACGGGTTCAATATCATGCCGGCGCACCTGCCGGTCGGGTTAAGCGACTTTACCGAACTGGTAGTCCCAGAGCTGCAGCGCCGGGGGTTGTTCCGTACTCAATACCAAGGCAGTACGTTGCGCGAGCACCTGGGGCTGAAGCGGCCGGTCAATCGTCATGCCCGCTGATTCCGTAACCTCTGAGATTGCTCGCTCAGCGTTACGTCTTGCCTACGACGATATTCCTCAACCGGTCATCGATAAGGCCAAGGTGCTGATTGCCGACACGTTGCTCGTCGCTGCAGCGGGCAGGGGCCAAGCGAGCAGCATTGCGATGGGGCGGGCGGTGGCGCCTTCGTCGGGTAGCAGCCATGTTTGGTTTGCGGATCGGCAACAGACCTTGTCTGCGCTGGATGCCACGTTCATCAACACATTGCATGCCGGTGCGCTGGATTACGACAGCCTCAATGGCGCCGTGCATGCAGACCTGGTCACGTTGCCAGCGGCGTGGGCCGTTGCCGAGCAGTATGGAAGATCGCCGCGAGAATTGATTACCGCCTACATAGCAGCCAGCGAAATGGTCAGCCGTTTGTCTCGATGCTCTACAGGGGTTTCCAAAGGTTGGTCAGGCACGTCTATCTATGGTGGTATCGGCGCCGCGCTCGCCAGCGGTTTACTGATAGGCATGGATCCCTCGCGACTAACTCATGCATTAGGCTTGGCGGCGGTGCAGGCAGCTGGAACGCAACAGGCCAATGTCGAGCAAACATTGGCCAAGCGACTGCAGCCAGCCTTTGCAGCGCGTAATGGTGTATTTGCAGCCATGTTGGCTGAGGCAGGCGCAACTGGGCCCACTCAGGCGCTTGAAGGGCAGTTCGGTTTACGGGCGCTGTATCAGTCCGGCGATGACCAGCCATTGATGGACGGTTGGGGTAGCACCTGGCAGGTACTCGATACCGCAGTAAAGCGTTTCCCGGTGTGTGCTTGCAGTCACGCGGCGATTCAGGCACTGCTCGACTTGATCACTCAGACCCAATGCAAAGCTGATCAGGTCGTTGCAGTGGTCGCGACGGTCTCTCCCTTCATGAATCGTCTCGTAGGCAGCGACTTC
>NZ_JAMFRV010000280.1 GCF_026224925.1 Pseudomonas sp.
ACGCGCTTGAAATGATCTATATCGAACATCACCATCGTAGTCGCCGTGTCGTAGCGGCAATGCCTGGCGTACTCAAGTTTGACCGACTCTTCCCAGTGACCCCGGTTGTACAACCCGGTGAGTCGATCGGTGCTCGACAGCACCTGTAGCTGGCGGTTGGCGGCCTGCAATTGATGGGCATGGGTCGCCACGCCGGTCACGTCGTAGATCACCAGGCAAATATGACTGATGTCGCCCGAAGTCGAACGCAATGGGAACAGCGTGGTGTTCTGGTACATGAAGTCTTCCTGGCCGGTGATTGGCTGGTAGTTCTTGAAATGCACCAAATACGGACGTTGCTCCCAAATAGTGAAGGCCGGCGTGCCAAGGGTCAGCACGCTCTCGACTTTCTTGCTAAACCAGGCCTTATTGACCTCTGGAAACAAGTCAAAAAAGGAGGTGTCCTGGGCCTCGCTGGGCACGACACCAGAGCGATTTTCCATGAAGGTGTTCCAGACCTGAACCCTATAGTCTCGGTCAAATACAACGACGCCTACGTCGATACTCTGGGCGATGGTCAACAGCCAATGCAGCTCTTTCATATCGATGTGTTCGTTCATGGTCAGCTCATCACGTAGGCAAGTTTTTTGGTGAGCCGATCAACCGAGTCTTCGGTGAACAACAGCAACAGATCAAAATGAATATTGTGACCCTCAATGCTATAGCTGAGCTCAACGGCGAGGGTTTTCTTCCAGCGTCGCTGGTTAACCCGGATCAACTCTTCGATACCGCCCTGCGCACCCAATATTTGCGGGTGGCCCTGGGAGAACACCACATCAATCTGCTCGGCAATACCCGTTAAACAGGCGCCAATCAGAATGGTCGACAGGTCCAAAAGCATTTCCATGTCGGAATAGTCAACGGAGTCCCGCTGCATCAATTTCGCCATATCAGCAATTTCAGAACGGTGAAAAATCAACAGTGCCTCACCGGCGATTCCGCCACCGATGTAGCCCTGGCAGACCGCAGTCAATTCCTCGCCGGCCTGCGCATCGGCCAACGCCATATGCAACTCACCGACCTCCAGCATGTTCACGTTTGGCAGCGGTAAATGCACAAACACCCCGAGCACCCGCGCCAGTAACGCCGCCGCACGGCCCATGGCGATGTTGATTACCTCTCGAAACGCATCCTGAAAACTGGTTGCGGGTATAGCGCTTGGCGGGACGATAGCCACTGCGCTTTTCGACTCGACGAGTATCCCAAGATCAACCAGCAGGGTTTTAAGTTCGAGGGGTTCTACGGGCTTTTTCAGGAAGGCCAATGCGCCCATTGCCATGACCCGACGCACCGCTTCAGTTTGCACATCGCCGGAAATAACGATGACCTTGGTCTGCAGTTGCTCCGCCTGAATAGCTGCCAGCACCTGATAGCCGTCCATTTCCGGCATAGTCAGGTCGAGCAGGACCACACTCGCCAACCCTTGGCGAATGGCATCAATGCCTTCCTTGCCGTTAGTCGCCAGGGTGACCGAGACATCCCAATCGGTGGGTAATGCCCTTAGTAGCTGCTTGCGCGCCATGTTGGAGTCGTCGCATATCAGCAGGGGAATCGTGGGCATCTGTTCTTGTCTCACTGCTTAAAGAGTTTCAGGTCAGCGGCAACGTGCTGACGCACCACTTGATGCACCACTATAGTGCGAAGCGCCCATCCGTGCGCGAAGAAGGTTTAGGGAAACTGAGTAAAACAAGCATCCTTATAACCATGGGTTCCTGCGACATGCAATTTTTGTGCTAATTGGCGATAGAAATCCCCCCCTTACCGAATTACTACCAAATAGCCACTATTCTATTATCGGCCCGACTCGCTATTTAATGAAGACGGCCGTGCACATTGACCTTCAGCCGTTCGAAGCAGATCCCCGCAGTACGCTGAAGGTAGCGTCTACTTCATCGATTCTGTAGATATCCTCTTTAAATAGGCGGCTACTACGCAATGACTTAGCGCCTAGGGGACAGACCAATGGTTCAAAACTGTTACTTGCCGAAACGTGCCAGCCCCTCGCGTCACCCTACGCACAGGATCATTTTTACGACACAACGTGATACAACGTCTGTGCACATTGAGCCTGACAACAGGTTTGCCAGCTCTTAGTGCAACCCGCACCTTTGTGGGTCGACTGTTTTGCCTTCACTTTTAAGGATTTGCATGCTTGGACTCGATCCAAACGCGGTCATCTGGGTCGTCGCAGCAGTAGCAACGTGTGGTGTTATTTTTCGCCCATGGCGCGTGCCGGAATATGTCTGGGCCTTAAGCGCCGCCGCGTTATTGACGGGCTTTGGGTTTATCCCATGGCCCTCTGCGCTGGCGGCGGTTGCCAAAGGCACCGACGTTTATCTGTTCCTGATCGGCATGATGGTGCTTGCGGAGCTGGCGCGCCAAGAAGGCCTGTTCGACTGGCTGGCGATGTACGCCGCACAGCACGCCAAGGGCTCCGGTCAGCGGCTATTCGATTTGGTGTTCCTGGTCGGCACGCTGGTCACGGTATTTCTCTCCAATGACGCCACCGCGGTGGTTCTAACGCCGGCGGTGTATGCCGCCGCCAAAGCTGCCAAGGCCGAGCCGCTGCCGTACTTGTTCGTATGTGCCTTTATCGCCAACGCGGCAAGTTTCGTGCTACCGATTTCCAACCCGGCCAACCTTGTTATTTTCGGCAGCCATATGCCGCCGTTATTGACGTGGCTGTGGCACTTCACCCTGCCCTCTATTGCTGCAATTGGGCTGACGTATGTCGCGCTACGGTTCACCCAGCGCAAACATCTTCGTCTGCCACTGGAAACGGTTATCGCGCTTCAACCCCTCTCCAGTGGCGCACGCCTTACTGCGTTTGGCATTTTGCTCACGGCCATCGTGTTGCTGCTGGCGTCGGCCTTCGACCTACAATTGGGGCTGCCAACGTTTTGTGCCGGTATTGCTACCGCCAGTTTGATCCACCTGCGTCAGCGCATGAACCCGATGCCGGTGCTCAAAGGCGTGTCATGGGCGGTGTTGCCGCTAGTAGGCGGCTTGTTCGTGCTGGTGGAAGGACTGGCGCAAACAGGCGTGATTGATGTGCTGGCGCACCATTTGGCGACCCTTGCCGATCACTCTGCGGGCCAAGCTACGTGGGGCGCGGGGATTGCCGTGGCGATCGCCAGCAACCTGATCAACAACCTGCCTATGGGACTGATTGCGGGCTCCGTGGGGCATATTGCCCAACTGCCGACGCACACCACCAGTGCGCTGTTGATTGGCGTCGATCTCGGGCCGAACCTGTCGATTACCGGCTCTCTGGCGACGTTGTTATGGTTGATCGCGGTGCGGCGCGAAGGCGAGCACGTCAGCGCTATCGACTTCCTCAAAGTCGGGATTCTAGTGATGCCTCCGGCCTTGGTCGGCGCCATGGCAGCGTTGTCCATCAGCGGCGGTTAAACCGCTGATTTGACGCCGATGCGGGTCAGTCTCGCCAGGCAATCAGACCCACTTCCAGCGGCACCGCCCAGCCTGCGGCGTCGCTGGCAATCACCCTAGCGGTGTAAGCCTGGGCAGGACGATCATCGGGCACTTCGCCTCGGTACAGCAGCAAGCTGTCGGCCTGCGCCGCCAGATCGAGGTTCAAATCGAAGATGTCCGCCTCCCCGCCCTTCAACCCTTCAACGTACAGTTGCACCCGCAGCAACGACGGGGACAGTCCTGCAAGGTCCATGTGCAGCGCCACAACATAACGTCCCGCGTGCGGTTGCATGTCCAGTTGCAGGAAGCGAATATCACTCCAGC
>NZ_JAMFRV010000281.1 GCF_026224925.1 Pseudomonas sp.
GCCAGACGCTGGTCATTCTGCGCCTGCGTTGCAGTGACGGTATTGAAGGCATTGGCGAGGCCACCACCATTGGCGGCCTGTCCTACGGTAACGAAAGTCCGGAAAGCATCAAGACCAATATCGACAGCTATTTCGCCCCGCTGCTGATAGGTCAGGACGCCAGCAACATTAACGCCGCTATGTTGCGCATTGAACGCACGGTACGCGGTAATACCTTCGCCAAGTCTGCGGTGGAAACCGCGTTGCTGGACGCCTTGGGTAAACGTCTTGGTTTGCCCGTAGCCGAATTACTGGGCGGCCGGGTACGTGATGGTCTTGAAGTGGCGTGGACCCTAGCCAGTGGCAACACCGACAAAGACATCGAAGAAGCCGAGCGCATGCTCGATATCCGCCGTCATCGGGTGTTCAAACTGAAGATTGGTGCCGGCGATCCGGCTAAGGACATCGCCCACGTTGCCGCGATTAAACGCGCGCTGGGTGATCGCGCTAGCGTGCGCGTCGACATCAATCAAGCCTGGAGTGAGGCGATAGCGCTACGGGGTTGCCAAATGCTCGGCGATGCTGGAGTCGATCTGATCGAGCAGCCGATTGCGCGTCAAAACCTTGAAGCCCAAGCGCGCATCAGTGCCCGCAGCCCGGTACCGATCATGGCCGACGAAGCCATCGAAAGTGTTGACGACAGCTTCGCCCTTGCCCGTGCCGGTGCAGCATCGGTGTTCGCCCTGAAAATCGCCAAGAACGGCGGCCCGCGTGCGGTTTTGCGCACCGCAGCGATTGCCGAGGCGGCCGGCATCGCGCTGTATGGAGGCACCATGCTTGAAGGTGCCGTCGGAACCGTTGCAGCGGCCCATGCGTTTGCCACGCTGAACAAGTTGGAGTGGCACACCGAGTTATTTGGGCCGTTGTTGCTGACCGAAGACGTGGTAGCCGAGCCACTCATCTACCGTGATTTTCAGCTGCTGATTCCGACCAAACCCGGGCTTGGGCTAGAACTGGACGAAGAGCGTCTGGCGCATTTCCAGCGTGATCGATAACACCAAATCAATGACAGGAAAGAGGATACAAGATGCTGTTTCATGTCCGCATGACCGTGAAACTTCCCGTCGACATGCCCGCCGAGCAGAGCAACCGTTTGAAGGCCGACGAGAAAGAGCTGGCCCAGCGCCTGCAACGGGACGGTACTTGGCGTCACTTGTGGCGAATCGCGGGGCAGTACGCCAACGTAAGTATTTTTGACGTTGCGGATAACCAGGCATTGCACGACACCTTGATGCAGTTGCCGCTGTTCCCCTACATGGACATCGAGGTCACGGCCATGTGTCGTCACCCGTCTTCTGTGCATGAAGACGACCGTTGATTAGCCGCCGTGAATGGCTGTCGCGCTAACCGGAAATCGACTTGCGCGACTATAAAAACAAGATGAGGAAACTATCATGACCGTACGTATCTCCCAGACTGCCGATGTGCAAAAGTTTTTCGAAGAAGCCAGCGGATTCGACAATGATCAGGGCAGCAGCCGAATGAAGGCGGTGGTTCATCGGGTCCTTAGTGACTCGATCAAGATCATTGAGGACCTGCAGATCAGCCCGGAGGAATTCTGGAAAGCCGTGAATTACTTCAACGAATTGGGCAGCCGACAGGAAGCTGGCTTGCTGGTGGCAGGTCTAGGGTTGGAGCACTATCTGGATTTGCTGATGGATGCCGAAGATGAGCAGGCGGGTCATGTCGGTGGCACGCCCCGCACCATCGAAGGTCCGCTGTATGTCGCCGGTGCGCCGTTGAGCAAGCACGAAGCCCGCCTGGATGACGGGCAAGATCCGGGCACTGTGTTGTTCATGCAAGGCCAGGTGCGTGATATCGACGGTAAGCCACTGGCAGGCGCCATTGTCGATGTTTGGCACGCCAATACCGGTGGTACGTATTCATACTTCGATGCCTCGCAGTCTGATTTCAATCTGCGTCGACGTATCGAAACCGATGCCGAAGGTCGCTACCGTTTTCGCAGCATTGTGCCGTCTGGCTACGGTTGCCCCCCGGACGGTCCGACTCAGCAACTGCTGAATCAACTGGGACGCCACGGTCAACGTCCGGCTCATGTGCACTTTTTCATCTCAGCGCCGGGGCATAGGCACCTGACTACGCAGATCAATCTTGCTGGCGATCAGTACCTGCATGACGATTTTGCCTACGCGACCCGGGACGAACTCATCGCTGAAATTCATTTCATCGAAGACCCGCAACAAGCTGCGGCCCGTGGCGTATCTGAACGGTTTGCGGAAATTAATTTCGACTTCACGTTGCAACCCACCGCCGAGCTTAACGCACAGCAGCGAGCGCAGAGGGTGCGCGCGCAGGAGGTTTAATTCACCAGATGTGCGTGAAAAAGGGGAGGCAAGCAAGAGTGCGCGACGGTTAACCGTTCTTCCTGAGCGATATCATTTTTTGATCCGTCACGTCGCCGAAAAGTGCTTCTAGCTCATCGGTAGCGTCGGCGGTTATCGCATTCACGCACACTAACCCGATCAAGAAACCTTCTGCGATTCCGCCTGCCATTGTTGCGTCCAACATTCCAGTAGCGTGTTCGATGCGCGAGATGATAGTGGCAGCCTCGCGCTTGATCCCAGCAGCAATATTCATGTTTTCAAGGGTCATGGCATGCTCTCGATCTTTTGTTAACCCTCAATGGACCTGTGATTGTCTGCACCGTTCAGAGGGTGACCTATTGTTTCGAACAGACTACCGAACGGTCATCGACGTACAGAGTCATGGCGCGTAGAGCGCTGGGGCAAGAAACTGGCGATCGTTGTGACTAAACAGCTCACAGCCTCTTGGTCCTCCGGTTGGAGCAGCCTAAAGCTGAGCAAAACATCTTTTTCATCTTGCGTGAGAATATCGGTGCTCTTTGGGGTTTCCGTGCCGACCAGGATAAATAACAGGTCAACGTTGATCGTTGCGATGGCGGCAAAATAATCGGACCTGGGGAAACGATCGCCGTTTTCGTATTTACCTTGGGCATTGGTCGCAACCCCGCCGAGCCTGCCGAAAGCTTGTTGAGATAGTCCTAAGCGTTCCCGTTCTTTTCGAAGGCGCAAACCGATACTGCTCACATGGACATTCATTTTGGGCAATCTCTGCGGTTTTTATTAACGGGCGTATTTTTGCAGCTGTCGCCACGGTTCACACCTACCGCCCCCCAAGCCAAGTGAATACGTACTACGGCGATAGAGCTAGACGTGTGTTGTACAGCGTATTTCATTACGTACAACTATTTATAGCTATTTATACGGAGTATCCAACTTATAGGCTCATATGAATGTCTGTGCGCAGTTTAGTGGATTCGAATGGGTTGTTTTCCATAACCCGTCAATGAGTAACGCCGTCCAGCCCGCTCATGTCATCGTGCGCTTTTTTACTATAGATACAACCCTCTGCGGATGCTCCTTGATCGGGCAGGGAATGCTTGAGCAAATCGCCTGTCCACATTGATGACAACCGAATGGTTGACCGAAATTTTGGAGGTATTTTATGTTTGAGCGCGGAAACATCTTTGCAGAGTGGGGCAACCCGGCTAGCGACGAGGAGTCATTCACGGCTGACTACGAGAATGGATGCCACATCGATATTAGAGCCAGGCAACTGGCACCGGGAGAGGTAGTATTGCTTATCTGCGTGTACGCGGCTGACGGTAAAATGATCTCCGAGGAAACAACCCTGCTCGCAGGCGAGGCGTGGAACCCAGTCGACGCGCTGAAATGGGGAACGGATAAAGCCGAAAGGATCGCAGGCGGCGCCGCCGGTCGGGGGTGAAGGCCAGGATCTCGACTCAAAAGGTATTTAGCGAGGTGCGTATGGATATCAATACACAATACCAAAGTGGTGTGCTAACCCCGGATCCTTCAATTCCGGTTCCGGGCCCTGATGTCATCGATGAAGACACGGATAAACCGGATCGGGATATTGATACCTTTCCTGACGACGAGAGTCCTCCGCCCCAGGATTGGAAGCATCCCGATGACGGCAAAAGCCTGTCGGATCAGGACGTCGAGTGGCCTTTAAAACCTTGAATGGCCTCCAGATTGGGAGGCCGTATTCAACGTCATTTTTTCTTGGCGGCGGCTTCTGCAGCTAGGCACTCCAGAGCAAATTGCTCCGGGTAGGTCATCTCGATCGGAGTGGTCACGCCTTTCACTGTGCGTGATCCGTCGAGAATATAGCGAATGCGGCGGTCGGTGACGCCGATGCGTTTTGCGATCCAGGCGGGTGTTTGACCGATGCGAGTGACCAGCTTGTCGGCGTAGTCAGTGGACGGGTTATAAAGCTCTGCGTTAGGGGTCATAGGACTACCAGATTAAAGTTAAGCCGAGTTGCAGTTACGAATGGGCGACACAGTGCGGGAATCATCTAATGGTGTCGCCCTAATTTTGCTTAGTGCCCCGACATTATCTTGACCAAAAAGGGTGCTGTACGGCTTTTTTTGACCTTTGCCACCGTTTCTGGTGTGCCGCTAGCCACCAGCGTGCCGCCTTGGTCGCCTGCGCCGGGGCCCACATCAATAACCCAGTCGCTTTGGGCGACGACACGCATTTCGTGCTCCACGACGATCACCGTGTGGCCGGCATCGACCAGACTGTTGAGTTGCTTGAGCAGGCGGTCCACGTCGCAAGGGTGCAAACCGGTGGTGGGTTCATCCAGTACGTAAAGGGTGGCCCCGCGTTGACTGCGCTGCAACTCGGTCGCCAGTTTGATTCGCTGCGCTTCACCGCCCGACAGCTCAGTCGCGGGCTGGCCGAGTCGTAAATACCCCAGACCGATGTCACGCAACGTCGTTAGCGAGCGCAGTACGCTGGGTTGTTCGGCGAACACCGTTACAGCCTGGTCAACCGTCAGTTGCAGCACTTGAGCGATGCTCAGGCCCTGCCATGTTATTTCCAGAGTTTCCTCGTTGTACCGGGCACCATGGCAGGTGGGGCAGGGCGCATACACGCTTGGCATGAACAACAATTCTACGCTGACAAAACCTTCACCCTCGCACGTGGGGCAACGCCCTTTGGCGACGTTGAACGAGAACTGGCCCGCGTCGTAGTGTCTATGCTGCGCCTCCGGTGTGGCCGCGTACAGTTTGCGCACGCTGTCAAACAACCCGGTGTACGTCGCTAAATTAGAGCGCGGCGTGCGTCCGATGGGTTTTTGATCCACCTGTACCAGCCGCCGAATCGACTCCAGTCCAGCCGTTACTTTGCCACCGCTGACTTGCGGGGTATCGTCTTCCAGGCTGGGTTCCTCCTGTTCAGCGTTTGCCACTGCACGGCCCAAGTGAGCGCCAACCAGCTCAAGAAGTGCTTGGCTCACCAGGCTCGACTTGCCCGAGCCGGAGATGCCCGTCACGGAGGTGAAGCACCCTAGTGGAAACTCGGCCGAAAGATTGCTCAAGTTGTTACGGGTGATGCCTTCGAGTCGAAGCCAGTCCTTGGCTTCGCGACGATTTGGATTAAACGGTACGTGAGCGGCAAAAAGATGCGGTCGGGTTTGCGATTCCTCAATGTGCGCCAGTCCGGCCGGAGGTCCGCTGTACAACACCCGGCCACCATGCTCCCCAGCCGCGGGTCCAACGTCGATCAACCAGTCCGCGCGGCGCATAGTCTCAATGTCGTGTTCGACAACGAACAGTGAATTGCCGGCTGCTTTGAGCCGCTGCAAGGCGTCAAACAAGGCTTCACCGTCAGCCGGGTGTAAACCAGCGGAGGGCTCGTCGAGTACGTAAATGACACCGAACAGCTGAGAGCCCAATTGAGTCGCCAGACGCAACCGCTGCAGCTCGCCGGATGACAGGGTCGGTGTACTGCGCTCTAGCGCCAGGTAGCCGAGCCCAAGGTCAGTCAGCGTGCTGACACGTGCCAACAAGTCTTGAGCGATTCGTTGGGCAGCCAGGCGCTTTTCCACGGACAGGTTTGACGTGCTATTGGCCGCCACTGGGCGCAAGACTTCGGCCAGGCGCAGCAAGGGCATTCGGGACAACTCGCCAATGTCATAACCTGCAAAGGTGACCGACAGTGCCTCGCGGGTAAGGCGTTTACCCGCACACAGCGGGCACTGGCTGCCAATCATGTAGCGCGCCACGCGTTTTTTCATCAGCGCGCTTTGTGAGTGGGCAAAGGTGTGCAAAACATAGCGCCGAGCGCCAGTGAACGTCCCTTGGTAACTCGGTTCGAGCTTACGCTTCAGGGCTTGTCGGGTTTCTTCCGGGGTCAGTCCGGCGTATACCGGCGCAGTGGGCGTTTCTTCAGTGAACAAAATCCAGTCACGCTGCTCTTTCGGCAGATCGCGCCACGCAATGTCGACGTCATAACCCAGGGTCACTAGAATGTCGCGCTGGTTCTGTCCCTGCCAGGCGGTTGGCCATGACGCCACGGCCCGTTGCCGAATGGTCAACGTATCGTCCGGCACCATCGTCTGCTCGGTGACTTCATAGACACGTCCCAACCCGTGGCATTGCGGGCAAGCACCCTGCGGCGTGTTAGGTGAAAAGTCTTCGGCATACAGCATTGGTTGGTCAGCGGGATAACTGCCAGCGCGGGAGTACAGCATCCGTATCAGGCTCGACAGTGTGGTTACGCTGCCCACTGAGGAGCGAGTACTCGGTGTGCCCCGTTGTTGTTGCAGGGCAACCGCCGGTGGCAGGCCGTCGATGGAATCCACGTCTGGTACGCCAACCTGATCGATCAAACGTCGCGCATAGGGCGCCACTGATTCGAAGTAACGCCGTTGCGCTTCGGCGTACAGGGTGGAGAACGCCAGCGATGACTTACCCGACCCCGACACGCCGGTAAACACCACCAGGGCGTCACGTGGAATATCAACATCTACGTTCTTCAAATTGTGTTCACGGGCACCCCGCACCCTGACGAACCCCGAGCTGTTCATTGGCGAACCGTTGACTGAGATCGATAACAGGGCTTGGTTGTCAGGTGTGTCACGCTGCGAGGTCATTATCGAGCCTTAAACAAGTGGGTCATATGCGCATAATACCGACGACGTTAGGTTATACGCCGAAAACCAATCACCCAGACCCATGGATTCTCATTCCATGAGTTAGTACCGTTCAGGCTTTGCCAAAAAACCGCAAAGGCGATCACCGCTGTGACGCTCATACCGGCATTCGGCGGTGGCATATGGTTCATAAAGTAGCCGTGCATGCCGTCGTGCAACGGCAAAAAACCTTCTGCCTGGGCTTGTTCCTCGGTGATGTCGCGCAGGCGTTCCTTATGGACATCGGTGATCTCAAGGTTGATCCGCGAGGCTCGACGCGGCATAAACAGGCTGGGTCGTAGCCACCAGCCGGAGCGTGGATCGGAGCGCGAGGTTTTCACATAGTCCGCTGGCTCCATGTATTGATAGGACAGGCCGCTGTTTAGGGTCAGGTCTAGAAAATGCCACTCGTCACGCTGTGTACTTTCGTTGAACTCAGCCTCCCAGTGGCCGAACGCATAAAAAGACTCCTTTAACCAAAGCTGATCTCCCGTTTGCCCATATGGACACTCTTCGCCAAGTGCTTGAGTCGATGTGGCGGACTCAGTTGCTGTTGCAGCCATATTGCCATTGCCGCCTGAGGCAAGGTCAGCTGTTCGATGTTGCCCGGCCGGCGACGACATCGATTCAGCAGGTTTGATAATGCGCCGGGTGACCGTCTTTTTACCGTTAAGGATTGCACTAACCATTGGCGCGCTGAATATGATGGGTCGTTCCATGAGCAAAAATCCTCACAAAGGTAAAGCCGTGTAATTAAGCGGGTAGCCCATTGATACTTCTGGAAGGAATAGGTTCTGTGCCCGTGATGGCCGTGGCGCAAAAGGAGTATAGCTGCGCTACTTTTATTGAAATATGAATTGAGGATAAGTCAACCATCAAACGAATGGGTAGGGCGCTTATTGTCGGGTAGATGCCGTGGCATTCCGACAAACAGTCGTTTTTTTGAAACCGGAGACATTTAAATCGCCGATTTTTTTTGAGAAAATTTGTTCATCAATGACCGTTTGGGTAGTCAAAGAAAATGATTGAGATGGGTGCGAGACTCAGGCAAGAGCGCAGGCGGCTGGGCTTTTCACAACGGGAGATGGGATTTCTCGGTGGTGTTGCGGCTAACGCGCAGGGTAAATATGAAAGCGGCGAACGAGTGCCGAAGGCCGATTATCTGGCGGCGCTTGCAAGCGAAGGGCTTGATGTTCTGTATGTACTGACCGGCAAACGAAGTGCGGGAATTGCCGTCGATAATCTGCTGCAACAAGCGGAACATATTGAAGAGCCGGATGCGGTGTTTACCGAGGTCAAACATGCTGTGCGTCATCTGTTATTAAGGATTGAAGAGTTGTCCAGTACGTATGATCAAAACGGGTAGTAACTTCCCACGCAACGTAATGGCCCTATCGATAGTGCCTGCGAGTAATCGCGAGGTTAAGCGTTTTCTTCAGGTGAGTTGTTGGCCACCTCGGCGGCCTTTGTTGCCAGCGCCTGTAAAAAAGTAGCCAGCGCAACTTCCTCTTGGCGCAAACCCTTGCGCTGTCGCGACCGCGGCAGTTTGGCCAGGTCGCCCAGTAGAAACCCCTCCAACACCGCAGGATGAATGTAGCAACGGCGACAAACAGCCGGGGTGTTGCCCAGTTGTCGAGCAACTTCCTTGACCATGTCGACGATATGCTTTTTTGCATCAGCTTCGGTTTTCCATTGCAGCTTGCGCAGCGTGGCGAGCGCTAATGCGCTGCCAGCCCAGGTTCGGTAGTCCTTGGCAGTGAAGTCGGCACCGGTGAGGTTGTGCAGATACGCGTTGATGTCCGATGAGCTGACCGAATGGCGCTCGCCTTCATCGTCCAGGTACTGGAACAAGTTTTGTCCCGGCAGTTCCATGCAGCGTTTGATGATGCGTGCCAGGCGCCGGTCTTTGATGCTGATCTGGTGCTCGACGCCGCTCTTGCCGCGAAACTGAAACAGAATCGCGCTGCCTTTTATCTCGACATGTTTATTGCGCAGTGTCGTCAATCCGTAAGAGCGGTTGTCCCGCGCATACCGGCTATTACCAATGCGGATCAACGTTGCATCCAGCAGCGAAATAACGGTTGCCATGACCTTGTCGCGGCCCATGCCCGGTGCTGCCAACTGCGCTTCCAATTGCTTACGAACCTTGGGCAATGCCAAGCCGAACTCGATCATTCGCGAGTATTTGTTCTCGTCGCGAATCTCTCGCCAGCGTGGGTGATAGCGGTATTGTTTGCGGCCTCGTGCGTCGCGTCCCGTCGCTTGCAAATGGCCTTTCGGGTCAGCGCAAATCCACACGTCGGTGTAAGCGGGAGGGATCACCAGCGCATTGATTCGTTTGATTTCGGCTTCGTCGCGGATGCGCTGACCATCGGTATCGAAATAGACGAATTTGTCGCGCAGGATTTTCCGGCTGAACCCGGCTTGCGTGTCATCGACATAGTGCAAGTCACAGGGCAATTGAGTGATGTCGGTCGAGTCGGGCATGGAGCATTCCTTCACGCGGGTATCACCATTGACCGCTGGAAATCATAGTCGTGCCGAGAGATTTCAGCGTCTAGGCCAGCACCGCCACCGACTTGATTTGCGCCCACAATTGCTGGCCGGGGTAGAGGTGCAACTGGTCGCGGGAATAACGGGTGATGCGCGCCAACAGCGGTGTTCCGGCGGCGTCCAGACGTACCAATACATGCGCTGTATTGTCGGCGGAGACTTCGCCGGTTACGGTCACCGGCAAGCGATTGAGGATGCTGCTTTGATCGTCAGGCTGCAGGTTCAGGCTCACGTCCCGCGCCTGAACTTTGAAACGCAGGGTCTTACCCATGTCCATCGGCGCGTGCGCCACGCGAACGGTCAAATCGCTGCCCGGCAAACACAGGGTCAGCAGTTGGTAATTGACGTCGTAGGCGCTGACGGTGCCCTCGATCACTACGCCGGCATCATCACCCGTCGCCATCGGCAGGTCGAGGCGAGCGAGGGTTTCACCGATGGGGCCGCTGGCGAGGGCTTTACCTTCGCTCAACAACACAATGTGATCGGCCAGCCGCGCTACCTCATCTTGAGAGTGGCTGACGTACAGCATTGGAATGTCCAGCTCGTCATGCAGGCGTTCCAGATACGGCAGGATTTCGCTTTTGCGCTTGGCGTCCAACGCGGCCAGTGGTTCGTCGAGCAGTAGCAGGCGAGGGCTGGTGAGCAGGGCGCGAGCGATGCCGACACGCTGTCGTTCTCCACCCGACAGTTTGTCTGGCTGCCGGTCAAGCAAGTGGTCGATCCCTAACAGTTCTGTTGCGTGCCCCAGTTCTACCTTGCGCTGAGCGCGGGCAATACGCCGCAAGCCAAACTCCAGATTGCCGCGCACCGATAAGTGGGGGAACAAGCTGGCTTCCTGAAATACATAACCCAGGGCGCGTTTATGCGGGGCGAGAAATATCCCTTTGCTGCTGTCCTGCCAGACTTCGCCATTGATCTGGATGAAACCGCTATTGGCTTTTTCCAGCCCGGCGATACAGCGCAGGCACGTGGTCTTGCCCGAGCCCGAGTGGCCGTACAACGCGGTGACGCCGCGACCAGGCAGGGCGAGGTCGACGTCTACCGTGAACTCGGGGTAGGCCATGTGCAGGCGAACCTGAATGCTCGCGGGCGTTGAGGTCATGGTTCAGCTCCAGCCAGCTTTGGTTTTGCCGCTGGAGTACAGCGCCAACAACACCAGAAAAGAAAACACTAACATTGCCCCAGCCAGCCAATGGGCTTGCAGGTACTCCATGGATTCCACGTGATCGTAGATTTGCACCGACACCACGCGGGTCTTGCCAGGGATGTTGCCGCCAATCATCAGCACCACACCAAACTCACCCACGGTGTGAGCAAACCCCAGAATCGCACCGGTAATGAAACCCGGCCGGGCCAACGGCAGCACCACGCTGAAAAACGTGTCCCATGGATTGGCCCGCAGCGTTGCCGCCACTTCCAGTGGCCGGGTGCCGATGGCTGAGAACGCGTTCTGCAATGGCTGTACAACGAAAGGCATTGAATAAATGACTGAGCCAATCACCAGTCCGGGAAAACTGAAGGTCAGCGTTCCCAAACCAATGCTTTGAGTGAAGTGCCCGAGGAATCCATTGGGGCCCATGGTCAGCAGTAGGTAAAAGCCGATCACAGTGGGCGGCAATACCAACGGCAAGGCCACCACTGCACCCACTGGACCTTTGAGCCACGAGCGGGTGTGCGCCAGCCACAGCGCGATGGGTGTACCGATCAGCAGTAGAATGAGCGTGGTCAGTGACGCCAGTTGCAGCGTCAGCCAAATCGCTGCCAGGTCTTCACCGCTCAGCGGCATTTAAAGCTCGTAGCCGTAGGATTTGATCACTGCGGCGGCCTTAGGCCCTTTCAGGTATTCAACCAGTGCCTTGGCCGCAGCGCTGTCCTTGCCTTTGCTCAGGATGACCGCGTCTTGTTTGATAGGGTCATGCAGGTTTGCCGGTACCAACCACGCCGAGCCGCTGGTGACTTTACCGTCCTTGTAGATCTGCGACAGGGCGACAAAGCCTAACTCGGCGTTACCCGTGGAGATGAACTGGTAGGCCTGGGTTATGTTCTGGCCCGTAACAATTTTGTCTTTGGTGGCCTCGGTCAGATCCAGCTTTGCCAGCACTTGGGTAGCTGCCAGGCCGTAAGGCGCCGCTTTTGGATCGGCGATGGACAAGTGTTGGTATTGATTGGCCTTAAGCACGGCGCCTTTGTCGTCGACGTAACCTTCTTTGGCCGACCATAGCGCCAATTTGCCCACCGCGTAGGTGAAACGCGAGCCAGGGACTGTGTCGCCTTCTTTCTCCAGCTTCGCCGGAATGGTGTCATCCGCTGCGAGGAACACCTCGAACGGCGCGCCATTTTTGATCTGGGTATAGAACTGCCCAGTGGCGCCATAGGCGGCGATCAATTTGTGACCGGTGTCTGCTTCAAACGCTTTGGCAATCGCCTGAATCGGCGCAGTGAAGTTGGCGGCGACGGCGACCTGAACTTCATCGGCGAAGGCTGTACTCATGCTGAGTGCTGCGACGATGACTGCCAAAGAGGTGAGCGTTGTGCGGAGGTGACCCGTTTGCATTGAGGCTTTCCATGGTTTCAGGAGACATCGGAGGTTTGGCAGATAAGGCCAAACGCTATATACCAGAATATATAGCGGCGAATCTCCCTGTGGAAGCCACGCGCAAAAAAATCTCGATGATTCAACGCATGATCACCGCTGGTATTGGGTAAAACCTTCCGCATTTCAATGCCGGGATAGTTTCTCCAGCGCTTGGGCGCCGAGTTGTCGAGTCAGTGCCTCGGCCGACAACTCGTGCTTCAGCCCTACAGCCTGGCCGGCCCACAAGTTGAGGAAGTCGCCGCTGCCGTGGGGTTCGGATTTGGCGCGTAACGGTATCAATGCGCCGCCGGCTAGAGGAAAGGCGGGGGTGATTGCACTGATCGGGCCTTGCTCGCGCATCACTCGATTGACGATGCCTCGCGCCGGTCTGCCGGTGAAGAGGTTGGTCAACGCAGTTTCACTGCCTTTTGCAGTCCGCAGCGCACGGTAATGCGGCGCGCTGACATTGGCTTCAGGGCAGAACAGATAGACCGTGCCTAGTTGCACTGCCGAGGCTCCCAACGCAAACGCGGCGACTATACCGCGAGCGTCACCGATGCCGCCGGCCGCTATCACTGGCACAGTTACAGCGTCGACTACTTGGGGGACCAAGGCCAAAGTCCCGACCTGATTGTGCAGTTCGCCGCCGAGGAAGACGCCACGGTGACCACCGGCTTCGTAGCCCATGGCAATGATCGCGTCGCAACCGTGTTGTTCCAGCCAGATCGCTTCGTCAACGGTCGTGGCCGATGATAAGACTTTGGCGCCCGTGGCCTTGACTCGGTCCAGCAAACCTTGCTCCGGCAGGCCGAAATGGAAACTGACCACCTCTGGCTTTAACGCTTCCACCAGCGTGCAGGTGGCGTCATCAAACGGTGCGCGCACCGAAGCGGGCGTGGGTGCGTCGAAATCAGCGCCCAATTCGGTGTAATAGTCCTTCAGAGACTCTTTCCATCGGGCTTCCCGCACAGGGTCGGCCACGGGGGCGGTGTGGCAAAAAAAATTCAAGTTGAGCGGGCCGCGACTGTGGCTCCGAATCAACGCCACTTCTTCACGGATTTGCTGGTGGGACAATGCCGCACACGGTAACGAGCCGAGCCCACCTGCGTTGCCAACTGCAATGGCCATGGCGGAGCTACTGGCGCCGGCCATGGGCGCTTGCAGGATGGGCAGTTGGATACCGAATAAGTCGAGGATGCGCCTGTCTGGCCATGTGCTCACGGTTGTTTTCTCCTGATTAGGACAACAGCCAGGCCACCATTAAGCGGGCAGGGTGGCCTGGCGATATTCAACGAATGGCGTCGCCCAGAACATCGACGATGCGCTGAGCAATGTAATCAGCATGAGTCTCTAGAGCAAAGTGCCCGGTGTCGAGCATCTCTACCACTGCGTTGTCGTTGTCGCGTTTATACGCCTCTGCACCCGGTGGAATAAAGAACGGATCATGTTTACCCCAGATCACCAGAGTGGGCACTTGGGTCTGTTTGAAAAAAACCTGAAACGCCGGGTATAGCTTGAGGTTGTTGGCGTAATCAAGGAACAGGTCCAACTGAATCTCGTCGTTTCCCGGCCGTTGCATCAGCAGCACATCCAGCGTGTAGGACTCCGGCGCGATCAGCTCTGGATGGGTGACGCCATGTACGTACTGGTAGCGCACGCCTTCAAGATTGAGCACAGCATCGCGAATGATTTCGCGGTTGGCCGGGCTCGGCGTTTGCCAATAGTTACGGATCGGTTCCCACGCATCGCCGAGGCCTTCCAGGTAGGCGTTACCGTTTTGGGAGATCAGGGCAGTCACCCGCTCTGGGTGCGCAACGGCCAGGCGCAAGCCGACTGGCGCGCCATAGTCGAATACATACAAGGCATAACGACTTAATCCAAGCACTTCGACAAAGCTTTCGAGCGTTTTTGCAAGGTCGTCGAAGCTGTAGTGATAGTCCCGTTGTGGCGGTACGTGGGTAAAGCCGAAGCCTGGCAAGTCTGGCGCAATCACTCGGTAGCGTTTGGCGAGGTGAGGGATCAGGTCGCGGTACATGTGCGACGAACTCGGGAATCCGTGCAGGAGCAGCACAACGGGTGCGTCTGCTTCGCCAGCTTCACGATAAAAGACATTAACGCCGTCGGCTTCGACATGCTGATAGCGGACGGTGGTAGTGGCATGTGCGGGGTATGTGGTCATGACAGGGTTCTCATGGCTGAAAAATAGGGGTAACTGAAAGCGTCCATTTATTCTTCTGCTACCGCATGTAACCTGTCAAATGATATTTTAAAGGTTACATAAATGGGCGGCTGAACGGTCCCCACAGAAGCCCTATTGACTTAAAAGACGATCGGTCTAATATCCTGTCCATGACAACTCTTATGACAAACCGCCGCGGACCAGGCCGGCCGCCCAAGCTTGATCGGGACAACTTCGAAACCCGCGACGCATTGATTCGCTGCGGTACTGAAGTGTTGACCGAGCAGGGTTTTATGGCGACCGGCATCGACAGCATCCTCAAGCGGGTCGGGGTGCCGAAGGGTTCGTTCTACCATTACTTTGAAAGCAAAGAAGCGTTTGGCCGGGCGGTTCTGGACAACTACGCGACTTTTTTTGCACGCAAACTTGATCGCTGGTTGCTGGACGAATCGCTCTCGCCGCTGGAGCGTCTGGCGGCGTTTGCTCAGGACGCCAAGGTGGGTATGGCCCGTTACGATTACCGGCGCGGTTGCATGGTTGGCAATATGGGCCAGGAAGTTAGCGTGCTCCCTGAAGGCTTTCGAGCAGTGCTGGAGGGTATCTTTGTGGACTGGCAAGCGCGCTTGGCAACGTGTTTGAGGGAAGCCCAGTGCTGTGGCGAATTGGCCGCCCATGCTGATTGCGCAGAGTTGGCAGCGTTTTTCTGGATTGGTTGGGAGGGCGCAGTGCTGCGCGCTCGGCTGGTCCAAAGCGAGATTCCGCTGAACACCTTCATTGCTGGTTTCCTTCGTGGCTTGCCGCAATGATTTTTGATCTATTTCTAGACGATCGGTCTATATCGGAGGCAGGTATGTTCAAAGGCATTTTGATCGAGAAAGACGACGCGGGTTATCGCGCGGGCTTGAGTGACATCAGCGAAGAACAGCTGCCGCCCGGCGACGTCACCGTTCGAGTGGCTTACAGCACGTTGAACTACAAGGACGGCTTGGCGATCACCGGCGCAGGTCCGGTGGTGCGCAAGTTTCCAATGATCCCTGGTGTTGACCTGACGGGAACCGTCGAACACAGCAGTGATGCCATGTTCAAGGTCGGCGATCAGGTGTTGCTTAACGGTTGGGGGGTTGGCGAAGGGCATTGGGGCGGTCTGGCTGAAAAAGCACGTCTTGAGGGCAAATGGCTGATTCCACTGCCCAAGGGCTTCACCGCCGCGCAAGCCATGGCCATCGGCACGGCCGGCTACACAGCAATGCTCGCCGTCATCGCCTTGGAAGAGCACGGCCTGACGCCTGAAAAGGGCGACGTGCTGGTCACTGGCGCCAATGGTGGCGTGGGCAGTTTCGCAGTAGCGATTCTGGCCAAGCTCGGTTACCGCGTCATTGCATCCACGGGGCGTGTTGCCGAAAGCGCTTATTTAAACCAATTGGGCGCTGCGGAAATCATTGATCGCGCGACCTTGTCCGAGCCCGGTCGACCGTTGGCCAAAGAGCGTTGGGCCGCCGCGATCGACTCGGTGGGCAGCCATACCCTGGCGAACGTCTGCGCAGGCATCAAGTACCGAGGGACCGTGGCTGCCTGTGGTCTGGCCCAAGGCATGGACTTTCCTGTAACGGTGATGCCGTTCATTCTGCGCGGCGTCACGCTGGCGGGTATCGACAGCGTCACTCGGCCCGGGGCTGATCGGGTTGAAGCCTGGGATCGTTTGGCGAGGGATTTTGACGTGTCGCTGTTGCCACTGATTAGCCGTGAGATTGGCCTTAGCGAAGTGGTTGGGGTTGCCGCGCAGCTGATTGCCGGCCAAGTTCGCGGTCGCGTGGTGGTAGATGTAAACCGCTAAGCTATCGATGAGTGGGTAACTGTTAAAATTTGATTATAGAGGTTACAGTGTCGGCGTTGACTCAAATAGATGCTAACTCGTCTCCTACAGGTAAACTTTTTGGATAGGAACCATCATGACCACTGTCATCACCGACGCACTGCTCAATGAACCGCTCTTGGTGGCCGACGATCCTGTGCTGGATATGCTCAATACCCGGGCGTTGGTTGACAGTGTTTCGGTTGATTACTGGCAAAGCGACGATGACGTGGCACGTTGGCTGGTGCGAGCAGGTTGGTTTGACGCAGAACAAGTCCCAGCGTTTACCGAAGGCACGCTATTACGGGCTGGCCTAGAGTTGCGAGAGATTATTCGTGAGCTGCTTGAGCAACGCAAAGCCGGTGTACAAGGCAACCCAGCGGCGTTGAATGCTTACCTGCGTAACGCTCTGAGCCACCCGCAATTGGTCTGGGATGCGCCAACCGAACTGCGGCTGGACCGCGCCCGTCAGCAGCAAACCGCCGGACAGTTTCTCGCTCCGTTGGCGGAAGGTGCCGCCGAGTTGCTGGTAAATGGCGACTTTTCACTGATTCGCACCTGTGAACACACGGAATGCGTGCTGTGGTTCTACGACCGTACCAA
>NZ_JAMFRV010000282.1 GCF_026224925.1 Pseudomonas sp.
GACAGCATCGCCGTCAATGGCGGCCCGCAGAGCATTACCGTGAACGCAAACAGGGTAACCAGCAGCCCGGCGCTGGAGATCGAAATCTGCAGGTCACGGGCCATGGACGGCAGTAGGCCGATGATCAAAAACTCAGTTGTAACGATGACGAACCCGGCCAGCGCAAGGATCAGGATGGCCAAGCCACTGCCTGTTCGCGCGCTGTTCAGGGCCGTGGAGGAAACGGTCGAATCGAAAGAAGACATGCCACACACTCAGCTTATAAAGTGCAGCAAGCCTATTCGAGAATCGAATTCTTATCGCTGGCCATTTTTCCGTGCACTATGGAATCTACTTCACTAATGGTCCGGTTTGCCATGTCCACTACTGAGCGCTTAAAAGGCATCGCCATGTTTGTTGCTGTCGCCAACGCAGGCAGCTTCACTGCGGCGGCAGAGCGTTTGAACTTGAGCAGTTCGGCCGTCAGCAAGGGCATTGCGCGGCTGGAGAATCGTCTTGGCACGCGCTTGTTCGAGCGCACGACGCGTAGCTTGGCGCTGACAGAGTCCGGGGCGGCGTACCACAGCGTCTGCACCCGAGTCATTGGTGACTTGGAAGAGGCCGAAACGGCATTGGCGGCGCAACGTGCGGAGCCTTCGGGCACGCTGCGTATCGATTTACCTACGTCCTACGGGCGCCTGCACGTTATGCCTCAGATTCTGGCCTTCGTTGATCAGCACCCAAAGTTGCGGGCGCATATCTCATTCACCGACCGCTTTGTTGATCTGCTGGAGGAGGGTGTTGATCTGACGGTTCGGATTGGCAGCGTAGACGTATGGCCATCGGCCCTGAATCATCGCTGTCTGGGCACCGAACGGGTGACCCGTTGCGCCTCACCGGCCTACCTCGCGCAACACGGCACCCCTCATAGCATTGAGGATCTCGCCGAGCATGCGTGCGTGCTGTATGGCAAAGCGGATGGCGGTATCAGCCCGTGGTTTTTTGCCGATGGCACCGGTAAAACCCAATCCCGACAGATATCTGGGCGGATTGTTGTGGGTAACGCTGAAGCCATGGTCTCGGCGGTGATGGCCGATAGCGGCATCGCGCAATTCGCGACGTGGCTTATAAAGGAGCAATTGCACAACGGTGAACTGGTGGAGGTTTTGCCTGATCTGGCCACCGAAGGCCTGACGCTGTATCTAGCGTGGCCGCGCAGCCGTGAAACGTTGCCTAAAGTGCATGGGTTGGTGGAACTGCTGTCGTCAGTGTTGACCGTCAGTTAACCGTCGACCACTCTTTGACTGATGGCGTATTGACTTATTTGTTGGGTTTCATATGATTGATTCTATTATTTACACCTGTCCTGTTATTCACTGATTAAAACCGCAGTGAGCGTTGTCTCGTTCATAAAAAAGGCGGGGATAATTCATCACTTAAAATACTATCTCCTGACTGAGGCTATTGCCCCGTGGCGCTTAATCTACGCAGTAAAGTTATTCTTCTGGCGATCATTCCCAGCCTGTTGCTGGCTGCAGTGATCAGTTGCATCACCTATGTAGTGCTGCAAAGGCTGGCGTCCGAGGAGGTCGAGCAGACGCGTACGCTGCTGACCGAAGAACGAAAGGTATCGCTCAAGCATTATCTGGAAATCGCCCAAGCGGCGATTCAACCGATATATGACGCGTCGCAACCCGGTGACGTTGAAGCACGGGACAAGGCAGTAAAGATTCTTAAAACACTGATTTACGATAAGCAGAGTTACTTCTATGGTTATAACTCGGCGAGTATTCGAGTGTTTTGGGCTGATAAAGACCTCGATATTGGCAAGAGCTTTCTCGATGCTCAGGACGCCAACGGCGTTTACGTTATTCGTGGGTTAGTCGAAGCGGGCAAGTCAGGCTCCCACTACTTCCGCTATGACTGGAAAACCCCGGGCAGCGACAAGCCGGTGCCTAAGCTGGGCTACACCGTGTACCTGGATAAATGGGATCTGGTGTTCGGCACGCAGGTGAACCTCGACGACATCGCGGTTCAGGTACAGACGATTGCCAGCGACCGCAGTGCGAGCATCGGTTCACACACCGCATTTATTCTCGCCATCGCCGCGGGCATGTTGCTGTTAGTCGCGGTGGTTGGCGTATTTTTGGGTAACAGCATCGTCAAACCGGTGCTCGCGATCAAAAAGAACCTTGATGACATCGCTGCCGGTGACGGTGACCTGACGCGTCGCCTGCCCGTGACCAGCGGCGACGAGCTGGGCGCGCTGGCGAACTCGTTCAACTTCTTCGTTGAAAAAATCCACGGTTTGGTAAAACAGATCGCAGAAATGACCGGCCAACTGACGTCGCTGGTGGGCGACATGTCGTCCCAGGCACAGCGCTCTGAACACGCCATGGATCAGCAGCGTCAGGAAACTGATCAGGTCGCGACGGCTATTCACGAAATGTCTGCGGCAGCCCAGCAGGTCGCCGTGAGCGCACAAGGCGCGTCGCAGGCCGCAAAAAAAACCAGCGACGTCGGCGTGGAAGCGAAAAACGTCGTGACGAAAAGTATTGAAAGCATCCACACCCTGATCGTTGATATCGGCCAAAGCAGTTCATCACTGGATAACCTGCGTAACGACGTGCAGTCGATTGCCAGTGTAGTGGACGTGATTCGATCGATCGCTGAGCAGACCAATCTGCTAGCACTGAACGCCGCCATCGAAGCCGCACGCGCGGGTGATGCCGGTCGTGGCTTCGCGGTTGTTGCCGACGAAGTTCGCGCGTTGGCCAGCCGCACGCAGAAAAGCACGCAAGAAATCAACGAAATGATCGGCTTGCTGCAAAAGGGCACGTTAGACGCTGTGGTTGCCATGGGCCGCTCCAGCGAAACTGGCAAAACCACTGGCGAGCTGGCCAACCGCGCAGGGGTATCATTGGATGCCATTGGCACGTTGATCGAAACGATCAATGACATGAACGCGCAAATCGCCAGTGCTTCAGAGGAACAGACTGCGGTTGCCGAAGAGGTCAGCCGCAGCATGACCCAAATCGCTCAAGCGGCAGACGTTGTGGCGGACGATGCACAAAGCGGCGCACAAACCTCAAGAAGCCTCACCGAACTGGGTAACCGTTTGGGCGGACTGGTGCGTCAATTCAGGATTTGATGTTGCGGGGGAGGGTGTGTCGGTAGCGACATCGGCGTCCCTCTTCAATCATCTCCAAAGGACGGCACCATGCTCGAAGGATTGTTTCGCTCAGCCAGTAAACCTCTGACGCAAGCCTTCCTCGTCCTTTGCAGCCTCTCGCCATTTGCTGTTCATGCCAGCGAACCCCCGCATCTCTATACCGGCACCCTGGACAAAATGCCCATCGTGTTGGAGCTGGACCTGAAGGACCCCATGGAGGTCAGCGGTCGGTATTTCTACGAGAAATACCACGCTGATCTGGCGCTTGGCGGCGTACTGAAAGGCGAAGATCTGACACTCACAGAAGGCCTGGACGACGACAGTGGCAAAGTCCTGCCTGAGATAAAGCTGCATCAAACCGCGCAGGCTGGCTGGCAAGGCGACTGGAAAGGCCCGGACGGTAAAACCCTGAAGATCGAGCTGACCGAGAAGCAGGTGCCACCGCCGACGGAGACTGCCGAGGCCGGCTGGCAGACCATCTATACCAAGTCCGCCTACGATTACCTGCGGCTGCAATTCCTGCCGCTTCAACCGGGCAGAGTGCAGACCTTCATGGGCTACACGCTGCAATGGTGGACGGAGCCTGAGTCCAAGCTTTCGTTGTTTGAAATCACCGCAGGCTATCCGCCGGAGCAAGGCGCGCGGATCAATCAACAACTGCGTGCTCGCCTGTGGGACGAGGTGGTCAGCTATCACGCCTGCCTGCTGCAAGGCAGCCGTTTTGGCGCAGACTTCCAACAAACCATTACCCCAGAATTGCTCTCGCCGACCATCGTCAGCGTCAGCATTTTCACCAGCTATGATTGCGGCGGCGCCCACCCTGACTTCGGTGATACGCCGCTCAACCTCGACGCCAGCACCGGCAAACCGCTGTCGCTGGAAGACGTGTTGTGGGTGGGTGAAGGCAAACCGTTCCACTACGAAGACCACGAAAGCAGCGACGACCAAGACCCGGCAGCCGTTAGCTTCGACACCTTCTCTGAATACCGCAGCACACAATTTTCGCCTTGGCTGGTGAGCCAACTGCAAAAATTTGCACCCGACGGCATGAAGAAACCTACGGCCGAAGATGAAGATACCTGCGACTTCAACGACCCGGAAATCTGGGATTTCCCCGCCTGGTACTTCAAACCCACCGGTCTCTACTTCGGCCCCTCATTCGCCCGCGTAATGCGCGCCTGCGAAAGCCCGGATTGGTCAGTGCTGCCCTACAGCGCCGTGGTAGCGCATCCGGGGGCTGTGGCAGTGGAGTTGCCGAAGTAATCGCCGGCCAGAAGCAAATTTGTGATCAGCCATACACCCTGTGGAAGATTCTATGGTTGAGGGCAATCCACCCTGTAGGAGCCAACTTGTTGGCGAGAAGCTTGACGCGGTATGTCTGATGCACCTAGTCGTCTGCTTCCCGAACA
>NZ_JAMFRV010000283.1 GCF_026224925.1 Pseudomonas sp.
AATCCTCCGGATTCAGCATGATTGAGGTACTGGTCAGCCTGCTTGTCATCGTTGTGGGTGTATTAGGCATGGTCGGCCTGCAAAGCAAAGCGATTCCTTACACTCAGGATTCTGCACAGCGAAATACTGCCATCATGCTCGCCGATGATTTGGTGGAATTGATCAGAAGCAACCCGAATTGCGCCACCCTCGGTAGTTGTCAGAAGTTACCCGGCGCTTCGTTTCCAGGCGCCCCCGCTGCCTGTATCCCCACGCCCACAAGTTTCAATGATCAAGTCGGCTGCTGGGCAGTTCAAGCAGGCAATGCCCTACCGGGTGCCAGCACCCTATTAACAAGTGGATTCTACGTTTGCAACAGCACAACGCCAGGCGATGTAACCACTACAAGTTGCGGTGCAGGGAGCGAAATAGAGATACAACTTTCATGGACCGTCAAGACTGCTGGCGATTGTATGGACCCCTTAAACAGCAGTACGACCTGCACGTACAAAATCAGGACGCGGCTGTGATGAGTTTAAGCGCTGAAAAAAATAGCACTCACCCTTATCAGTGGGGCGTTTCGCTGATTGAGCTGATGATTGCCATGACCATCGGCTGCTTTTTAATCCTTGGTATTACGCAAATTTTTATAACCAACCAAAAAAGTTATCTGTTTCAGCAGAGCCAGCTTGGCAACGGGGAAAATGGCCGCTTCGCGCTTGCGGTGCTGGGACAGGAATTGTCGAAAGCGGGCTATCGAAGTCTGCCGACAACCATATTAAATGCCGATAACAGTTCCATTTCAGGCTGTAATTTCCCCGCTGGGATTTATGGGGTTTTTGCTGGGGTTTCGGTGGTCGCCATCTCACCCACCTCGCTGTGTATTCGCTACCAAGCCAACAATAGAGCCGACGTGTCATGCCAAGGCACGGCGCTGTCGAGTACTAACCAAAGCGTCATCGCGACACCCTATGCCCAATCTAATCCTATGATCGTTGAAAAAATCGCCCTTGATACCACAACGAATTCAATAACATGCACAACGGGGGGCACCACACAACAAATGGTGACCGGTGTTGCCGATCTCCGCTTCGACTATGGCTCCGGAGATGGCCCTTCTAAGACGGTGACTGTATTTGGCCCCAGTGCGACTCAAACGATAGGTGCAGTCCGCTATGCCGCCCTCATGCAGAGCGGCTCATCAACGATTAGGGACACCACTGATGTACCGAAGGCGCTATCAGACTGGAATACTCGCTTTGGCGGGACCATTTCCGATAACACCAAGGTTTATCAAATCGTACAGGACACCATCATGCTCCGGAATCAGATGCCATGACCGCGCCCTTGTGTTCGACCCATTTTCCTATGGTGCGCCACCAGGCAGGGGTAACGCTGTTAGTTGCCATTATCTTTCTGCTGATCATTACTGTTTTGGCCATTTCCAGCATGCACGGGGTATCACTTGAATCTCGCATCACTGCCAATCTCAAACAGCAAAAGACCCTGAGGAGCGCAGCGGAAGCCGGTCTACGTATGGGGGAAAGCAGCATCAGCAAGATCGCTGCCCCGACGTCGGTTAAAGCCTGCACGGCAACAACCTGCCTGCCTTGGGTGCAGTCTGAACTCACGACAACTACCACCGTTGATACACCTACCCAATTCGTAGCGGCTAATGCAGCAAACATGGCGACCGCCACGACCGCATACAATACGCAAATTCAATGGTACGTCGTACAACTCGGAATGTTGAGTGGCCAGAGCCTAAATAATTGTGCAATCAAGGGGTGTGGCGCTTGGTACTACGAGGTCAATGCGTGTGCGTCTACCGTATTGTGCACCAGCGACACCACGACTCAACGCGTCATCCTGCGCTCAGTGATCGCCCGTTACTACCCCTAAGTACATGCCAATACTGGATAACCCATGACTTGCTTAAAAAAAATTCACAGTATTTTCATCGCACTGACCGGTTTGCTTATTTTTAACGGCTCAACGACAGAAGCAGCCACCATCAGCCAAGTCCCGGCGCAACTGCCAAACTTCGTCAACACCGCCGTTCCGCCGTTAAACATGCTTCTGGTAGAACGCGACAACAAGCTTTTTTTTCCTGCCTATAATGATGCATCCGACTTGGATGGTGATGGGTCTATCGACATTCGCTACAAACCGTCAATCACCTACCTGGGGTATTTCGATTCGGGAAAATGCTACACCTACGGGGGCACTTATTTCTCTCCAACATCGATTACCACCACTAAAAAATGCAGTGGCAACTGGAGCGGCGACTACCTGAACTACCTGACCACTTCCAGGGCCGACGCATTACGAAAAGTACTGTATGGCGGCTATCGCTATGTCGACACCGCGACCCAAACCATCCTCTCCAGAGCCTATATATCCACGAATGCCCAAACCTGGGGCAAGGAATATAATAGCCTGACAGTAGACGGCTACAATCTCTCCGACTACACACCTTATCCGAACCCCACTGCCGGCAACTACGCACTTTTTGCAAACAACAGCCAAGGCACAGTTGAAGCCACGTACCCTCCACTGCTAAGGGTGCTTCCCAATATTGCCAACGTCCGTATATTTGGCTGGGTTTCCCGGGAAGTTGTTGAGGGCGGGACCACCGCCACCAACACAAGCCTCGTCGACATTCCGGTCTCACCGGTTGACTTTGCCGTCAGGGTCGAGGCCTGTAAAACCGGCTTTCTGGAAACAAATTGCAAGTTGTATCCGAATGGCCAATACAAGCCTACTGGCATCCTTCATGATTACGGCGAAGGTAATCAGATGTACTTTGGCTTGATGACCGGCACTTACACTAACAATCTTCAGGGCGGGGCCCTGCGCAAGGCAATGGGCAGCTTTGCCAGCGAAATTGATCCCTCCACTGGTATTTTCGGAACAAAAACGGGCTCAGCCTACACTAAAGGCGCCATCATCGGGACTCTCGACGGCTTGATATTAAGCCCTCTCACGTGCCCCTCTATCACCATCCCGCTAAACTCAACCTGCCCAAACGCGGGAAATCCACTGGCAGAAATGATGTATGAAACAATGCGCTACTTTAGTGGCACTACAACGCCCACCAGTGGCTATCTTTCCGGTGCAGCCGATACAACGCTCGGTCTTAGCGGACTGAGCAGTTGGACAAACCCTTACTCAAATACACCGAACTCAAATGCCACCCCTCCCACTTACCCATACTGCGCCAAACCGTTCGAGACCTTATTCAGCGACGTAAACCCAAGTTATGACTCAGACCTCCCTGGCAGCAGTTTTGCTACCACCGGCCTTCCGACGGCGACCACGGCCTTAACATCGCTGAACGTCTCAACCTTGGGCAGCACCATATGGAACAACGAGATAGGGGGTAGTGCAAGTATCAATATCGGCGAAGTGCTGACCCTCAACGATTCCGCGCCTACCGCTAAGACGGCATCAAGCTTTGGTAGTATTCGAGGGCTTCCAGACGAGCCTACGCGGCAGGGGACCTATGATGCAGCAGCGGTCGCTTATTACGCCAACACCAATCCGATCACGTCGATTGGTAGTCAGAAAGTTCAAACGTTTTCTATTGCACTCTCCTCGACACTACCGCGCATTCAGATCCCCCTCGGCACTGGCACCATTACGCTAGTACCTTTAGGTAAAGTTGTCAGTACAGCCCCCAACTACTCAACCGAACGCTTCAGCGGCTTCTACATAGACTCGCTCTATAACATGCCCAACCAACCCTTCGACACCACCGTGAACGGCGGCCGAGCGCAAGCTATTTTCCGGGTTGTGTACGATGACTGTACCCAAGGCTGTGACTTTGATATGGACGCTATCGTGCTCTATACGGTAGCGGTCAATGCACTTGGGACGTTGGATGTTACGCTGCAGACAACTTACTCGGCCGCAGGCTACGAATCCCACATGGGTTATACCATCTCCGGTACGACGCATGATGGCATCTACATGGAAGTAAGGGGTGGAGGGAGTTCAACCACTACAACCAACTATGCACTGGACACGCCTGGAACGAATTTGCCCGGCCAATGCCCATGCACGGGTACAACCAGCCAATTACCCGGCATGCTGACTAGCAGCGTCCCAGTAAAAATCAACGGTATCGCGACCACTAGCCATACACGCAACTTTACCGCTTCATCGACGAGCGTCATCACCAACCTGCAGAACCCACTCTGGTATGCCGCCAAGTGGGGCGGCTTCGGTGACTCGACCAACACAGCCAGCAGCCTGCCCGTCTCCGGACAGTGGGACTCGAACACGGCTAAAACACCTAACAACTACTTCTTGGTCACCAACGCCTCAACGCTAAGTGCTCAACTGTCCAAAGCCTTCAATCAAATTTTGCAAACAAACAGCTCAGTCTCCGCGCCGGCAGTGTCTCAGTCACTCGGCACCAGCAGTGCCAACTCCACTTATGTGAACAGCATGAATGTCGCCTATTGGAGTGGAGACCTGACCAAAACAACCACTACCACCACGACCGTGGGTACAAGCGTTACGACGAGTTCAGCGACCAACTGGGTGGCCAGCCAACAAATGCCCGCGTGGGGTTCGAGGCAGATCATGATGGCCAACTCGACCGGCACAGGCCTGCAGAGCTTCTCCTTTAGTAATCTTCCTGCGAACACCTTGACCTCGCCACAGGTAGACTTCATTCGTGGCGACACCAGCAACGCGACATCGACCTATCGCAAACGAGCCTCATTGATAGGAGACATCATCGACTCCGCACCTGTGATCGTCAGCACCGCCAACTTCGTTCCGTCGGTCGCGGAAACCTTGAGCGGACCGGTGGGAGGCTACTCTACGTTTAAAACCACCCAAGCTAGCCGCCGCGGTCAAGTGTATGTGGGTGCCAACGACGGTATGCTGCACGCATTCGATAGCAGTACCGGTGTCGAAAAGTTTGCCTTCATACCGACCGCCGTCATCCCTAACCTCAGCACATTAAGTGCCAGCACCTATAATTCGGACCCCTCACTGCACAGGTATTTTGTTGACGGTACACCGGTTACTTCAGACGTCTACTTCAGCGGGGCCTGGCACACCGTATTGATAGGTACGTTGGGGGGCGGGGGCCGTGAGATTTTCGCGCTGGATGTTACCAACCCGGACAACATAACCCTGCTTTGGGAAATCACCCCCCAGTCCACGGGGGCCGCCGATTTGGGTTACAGCTTTTCTATACCGGTCATTGCCAGGCTGCATTCAGGCAACTGGGGAGTCGTCGTAGGCAATGGTTACAGTGGCAACAACGGCGTGGCAGCGCTATTCATCATCGACGTCGGCACGGGCGGCGTGACCGAAATAAAAACACCTATCGCCGGTAATAATGGGCTGTCATCTCCGGTGGTGCTGGACTCAAACTCTGACGGCATCGCTGATTATGTATACGCCGGTGACCTGTTCGGTAATCTATGGCGATTCGACCTTCTTGGCAGCAGTTCTGCTAGTTTCGTCGTTTCCTTTGGCGGCACCACCCCCCTTTATACCGCGACCGTGAGCGACACAGCGGGTTCAGCGGTTCAATCCATTACAGCCCCGCCTGTGGTCGTGGCACACCCAAGCGGAGTGGGAGTTCTGGTGATATTCGGTACCGGCCGTTATTTCACCACCGCGGACAAGGCCAACACAGATCTGCAGACGTTATATGGCATTTGGGATAAACAACTGAGTACTACGAGTACAGCCCTTGCGCGTGCCAACTTACAAGCCCAGACCATTACGACTCAGGATAACAGCGCTACATTTAACGGCATCACAACCCCCATTCGGATTATCAGTAATAACACCGTAGATTGGACGACAAAATTTGGTTGGTACCTGGACCTGACCGCCAGCGGCGCCCTACTGGGCGAGCGGGTAGTTGATCCACTGGTTATTTCAGGCAGTGTGCTGCTGGCCTCTACGCGCACACCCAGCACCGATATTTGTTCACCAGGTCTGATTGGATGGACCTACGGCCTGGACCCAACGACCGGCGGGCGAACCAGCTTCACGGTGTTCAACCTTTCCCGGAGTGGAACCATTACCAGCACCGACAACTATAACGGAGGCGTCGTCAGCGCGTTCAGCACTAGCGCAGGTGGTTTTTCCGTGACCTCCGGCGCAAATAATGGGTCGCTCACCGGAACTATTTATAATAGTGGAAGCAACAGCGGCATTAATTATAACGGCGGACCATTTTATAACGGGCGCCAAACCTGGCGCGTTATGCCCTCGCCTTAGGAACTTAGCATGCGCAATGACAAGAAAGAGCAACACGGCTTTACGCTGATAGAATTGATGATCACCGTTGCGATCATTGGCATTCTTGCCGCGATTGCCTACCCGAGCTACACCACGTATGCACTGCATGGTTATCGCTCGGAAGGGATCGCACAGTTGGCTGACGGGGTCGCGCGAATGGAGCGTTACTATGCTCAAAACAGCACCTACGCAGCAGCCAATTTAGCCGCCATAGGCATTACCAATGCCACCTCACAAAGCGGTAAATACATCATCAGCTTCAACGGCCCCCCCGGCGCCACGACCTATTCTCTTCAGGTTGTTCCACAAGGTTCACAAGCCAATGATTCGTGCGGGACATTGAGCACTGATCAAACCGGTCTCAAATCACCGGTTACAGCAACCTGCTGGCAGTAGGCCTTCCACCTCAAAAAGCCCAGCTGAAAAGCTGGGCTTTAAAACCGGTTAACGCCCCCAGCACAGCTGGGGCGTAGCACCACCGGCCACGTTTAAGTTGTCGCGCTTGCCAACGTTATCCAGCACAAACCCGCCACACTTATCCCTACTCATCATCCCGACTGCAATCGGCGTCGCAGTCAACTTAAACGCCTGCACATCACGCTCAGCCACCAGCGCATATACCCTATTCCCCTGGGTAATTTCCAACCCCACGGCAGGCGGCCCAGCAACGTCCGAATACTGCCCATTGCGCGAATAGAACCGTTCCAACTGCTGTGCCGTTTCAGTGAGCAACCCGGTGATATCCGAGCGATGCGCTCGCTTCACGTAGTCGGTGTAACTGGGGTAAGCGATTGCGGCGAGGATGCCGACTATCGCGATGACAATCATCATTTCGATCAGGGTGAAGGCGCTTTGTCGCCTCACCGTATTTGCCGCCACATAATCCGACGCTCGGCAGCATAAACGCTCTCCAGTACCGTTCTCGAACTGCCTTGAATACCCACGCCGGTGATTCGATATAAGGTCCATGTCATCGGTGGTTCTCCTTTCAAAGGTGGCGGAATGTTCACGGGGTCGGCGGTTTCAGCAACGTTTTGCACCGCGTATAAACCTCCGCTGACGGCGATCCAGGTCACGCCAGAGCTCGGATTTAATCCTGGTGCGAATACGGTGAGTGCCTCGGCGGGAGGCGCACAGGCCATGGTGGTTGTGCAGCGGTCCAATGAGAAACCTGGCCTGCGCACTGCTGACTCGCCGATACGCAAGGCGGCTTCCGCAGCTTGAAAGGACTGATTACGCAGCTTTATGCTGCCGGCCATTTTTTCCTGAAGCACGGCATTTTCCATGGCTGAAACGCCGATCAAGGTGATCAGCAGTAAAAAAACCAGGCTGACCAACAGCACCATGCCGCGCTGCCTATGAGCGTTCATGAGCACTTCATCTATTCGAGCCTATTTCGCAAGGTAGCGACCACGTTGAAGGTCTGGTCTTTGACCCGCTTGGCCGGGTCAGTCAGCGTGAGGCTGACGCGCAAGCTGCGGATCAGCGCAGGGTTGGCGGGATTGGCGACGTAACGTGAAACCGACGTGCCTTCGGCGTTGGCGGCGACACCGAACAGCACCGAGAAGGCGCTGACGTTTTTGATCAGCCCGATGATTTCACCGGTGCGGCGGTTGTAGGTGTACGTCACTTTGCGGATCGGGAATTTCAACTGTCCGGGACCGGGTGTGCGGTCCGCTACATACGCAGCGGCGGAAGTCGCGCAATCGGACAGCACTACCCAGTCGGCTCTACCGCCGGTGGCGCCAACGTCGGCGGTAATCAAGGTCAGCTCTCGCTTGGCAGTGTTCCAAAGAATCGGCCTGTCTTGGGCGGCTGAAAAACCGCCGTTGACGTCATCTATCTTGGCCAGGCAGCCAAACATGCCGACCATCCGAACTTCCTGAAGCATTTTGCTCAGTAAAAATCGCGCATCCTCTTGCATGAACGCCGAGGCGGTTTGGCTGATATAGGTATCTTTGGCGCTGATGAACAACTGGAGCAAGCCAGCGGTGATGACCAGCCCCAACGTCATCGCCAGCATGATTTCTACCAGGCCGAAGCCTTTGGAATAGCGCCTCACGGTTGCACCAGCCGATCCACCGCGACGCGGCTGCGTAAGGTGAAGGTCTGCAAATCTTCCGTAGTATTAGTGGCCCGCGAGTCATTCCAGGTGACCGAGACTTCCACCGCGCGGCCAACCACCGCAATGCTGGCGTCTGCGTTGCTGCCAGCGACCGCGCTGATGTGGCTGGCGAAGTCAAAAAGATCCTGGTCGCGCGGCACAGCAAGGTTGCCAGCGGTTGGCGCAAAGGCCAACGAGGTGAGGGTGTAATCCGCGTCCGGGTTGGCACGGATGCGGTCCAAAATGTCGTAGGCGGCGAAACTGGCATGGCTGTGCAGCATCGCGCTGTCGGTGTACTTCAACGCATTGAGTTGCACCGCCGCCGCGCCCAGCAGACCGATCGCGACGATCAGCAGCGAGATCAGGACCTCGATCAGTGTCATCCCTGTTTGGAAATATCCGTTTCCATCGTGCATCAGCAGGCTCCCTCCGGCTTTCTCCGTCCGCCTATTGAAGCCGATGAAAGGTCAGCGCGGGGGCGAATGTGCGGCCGGATTTGTAACCAGACTCGTGCACACCGCGCAGACACAGCGACTCACAATTCGAGCGGACGAAAGACTTGGAGCGAGGGCGAATTGGGTGTTTTCTAGCAAACCTGATCGTGGGCAAGGATGCCAAGCATGGAGCAAGCAGGTTTTGGACTTATCCAATTGATGGCTGGGGTGGCGCTCATCGCCATTGCCGCGCAGCTAGCGGTTCCGGGCTTTGGACAATTGATCGAGTCACAGCGCCGCACAGAGGTCGCGAACCAGTTGACCAGTGCACTTCGATCCGCACGCACCGAGGCGATCATGCGCAACACGCCGGTATTGGTTCACGCAATAGACGACGACTGGAGTCTTGGCTGGCGGATCGTGCTCGAACAGAACGGCGCTGGCGGTGAGAGCAACGCGCTGCTGCGGGAGCACGCCAGCAACGGTAAGATACCGATTACTGGCAATTTCCGAGGAAAATCCTATGTACGCTTCAACGGTCTGGGTTCGGCCTTAACCAGTAACGGCACGCTGCTGGTCTGTGGAACAAAGCAGCCGATCAGCCATTACCAGATTCTGGTCGCTGCTAGCGGACGCGTTCGGGTTGAAAGCGACAAAGCCAAACAACAACCTTGTCGCTAAACACCGAGTTAAATCAACTCTGGGCATGGTCTGCGTGTCTTAGGACGCTTTCCCGAATGAATTCGGTCCCACAGTGGTCGTTACAACAACGATTTGACCCGAAGCTCTTTAGGCATTGAGAACGTGATGTTTTCTGCGCGCCCTGCCAGCTCATCGGCGCCGGTCGCGCCCCAGGCTTGCAACTGCTCAATCACGCCACGCACCAGCACTTCCGGGGCCGAAGCACCCGCAGTAATGCCAATGCGCTCTACACCGTCGAACCAGCTGCGCTGCAGGTCTTCGGCACCGTCGATCAAATAGGCCGGCGTCGCCAAGCGTTCTGCCAATTCGCGCAGGCGGTTGGAGTTAGAGCTGTTCGGGCTGCCGACCACCAACACCACATCGCATTCGTCGGCCAACTGCTTGACCGCGTCTTGGCGGTTTTGCGTGGCGTAACAAATATCGTCTTTGCGTGGGCCACCGATGCTCGGGAAGCGTAAGCGCAAGGCGTCGATCACTCGCCCGGTATCGTCCATGGACAAGGTGGTTTGGGTAACGAACGCCAGGCTTTCGGGATTGCTGACCTGCAGGTTAGCGACATCTTCCTCGTCTTCCACCAGATAAATCGCGCCACCATTACTGCCATCGTACTGGCCCATGGTGCCTTCGACTTCCGGATGGCCTTCGTGGCCAATCAAGATGCACTCACGACCATCACGACTGTAACGCGCGACCTCAATGTGCACCTTGGTCACCAACGGGCACGTGGCGTCAAACACCTTCAAGCCGCGCCCGGCGGCTTCAGTGCGTACGGCCTGGGACACGCCGTGTGCGCTGAAAATCACGATGACGTCGTCTGGGACTTGATCCAGCTCTTCGACAAAGATCGCGCCACGGGCACGCAGGTCTTCGACGACAAACTTGTTGTGTACCACTTCATGACGCACGTAGATCGGTGGACCGAAGACCTCGAGAGCACGATTGACGATTTCGATCGCGCGGTCCACTCCGGCGCAGAAGCCACGGGGGTTGGCGAGTTTGATTTGCATACGGTGCCTCGTTTCTACGCGCTGGATAGGCAGGACATCTGAAGAAGCTCTAAACAATCAGAGCGCCTTGACCTCGAAAATTTCAACTTCGAAGCTCAACGTCTTGCCCGCCAGCGGGTGATTGAAGTCGATGGTCACTTGGGCATCGTCGAATGCCTTAACGACGCCTGGCAATTCAGTATTGGCCGCGTCGTTGAAAATCACCAGCAGGCCGTCAGACAAGTCCATGCCCTGAAACTGCGAACGCGCAATGATCTGCACGTTTTGCGGGTTCGGCTGACCGAAAGCGTTCTCTGGCAGCACTTTGACTGTGCGTTTGTCACCCGCTTTAAAGCCAAAAATCGACATTTCAAAACCCGGCAGCAGGCTGCCATCGCCGACTTTGAAAGTCGCCGGGGCTTTATCGAAGGTGCTGTCTACAGTATCGCCATTTTCCAGGCGCAGAGCAAAATGCAGGGTGACTTCCGTGTTCTGGCCGATGCGTTGCTCGGTTGATGAGCTGTGGGCCAACGACTGTTCAGTCATGAACGGCTTCTCCGGACTTCTTACTTTTAAACATATCCAGCGCCAACATGATCGCGCCGACGGTAATCGCGCTATCTGCAAAGTTGAACGCCGGGAAATACCAGCGATTTTCCCAGTGAACGAGAATGAAATCGATCACATGGCCCAGCACGATGCGGTCATAAAGGTTGCCAAGGGCTCCCCCGAGAACCAAAGCCAGCGCCACGGCGAGCCAGGTTTCGCCCCGGCCAAGCCGCTTCAGCCACACCACCAGTACCGCACTCACCACTACCGCGATAAGTGCGAACAACCAGCGCTGCCAGCCTGAGCTGTCAGCAAGGAAGCTGAAGGCCGCCCCTGTGTTATAGGCCAAGGTCCAACTGAAATACTTCGGAATAACGACGATTTGCTGATAAAGCGTCAACCCATGCTCGAAGTAGAACTTGCTGGCCTGATCAATGATCAGGACCAGCACGCTCAACCAGAGCCAGCTCAAGCGGCCTGCATTAGGCATAGTGACGAACCTCGCCCTTACCGCTGATGTTGTCTACGCAACGACCGCAGATTTCTGGGTGCTCAGGATCAACCCCAACGTCCTCGCGGTGATGCCAGCAACGGGCGCACTTCGGATACCCGGATTTGACGACTTTCAGCTTCAGACCGCTGACTTCCGTGACCACTGCATCAGCAGGCGCATCGATGAACGGAGCGACGCTGGCAGTCGACGTGATCAGTACGAAGCGCAGTTCGTTGCTCAACTTCGACAGGTCAGCGACCAGCGAGTCTTCAGCGTACAAGGTCACTTCCGCTTGCAGGTTGCCGCCGATGGCTTTGGCTGCACGCAGATTTTCCATTTCTTTGTTGACCGCAACTTTCACCGCCATGACCCGTTCCCAGTAAGCGCGGTCCAGCTCGAAGCCTTCCGGCAGTTCGCTGAGGCCTTCGTACCAGGTGTTGAGCATCACGGATTCGTTGCGCTCGCCCGGCAGATACTGCCACAGCTCGTCGGCAGTGAAGGCCAGGATCGGGGCGATCCAGCGTACCAATGCTTCAGAGATGTGGAACAGTGCCGTCTGGCATGAGCGTCGAGCGGTGCTGTCAGCTGCGGTGGTGTATTGACGGTCTTTGATGATGTCCAGGTAAAAACCGCCCAGCTCCTGCACGCAGAAGTTATGCACCTTGGAATACACGTTCCAGAAGCGGTATTCACCGTAGTGCTCTTGCAGCTCACGTTGCAGCAACAAGGCACGGTCTACGGCCCAACGGTCCAGCGCCAGCATTTCGTCGGCAGGCAGGATGTCGGTGGCCGGATTGAACCCAGTCAGGTTGGAGAGCAGGAAGCGTGCAGTGTTGCGGATCCGCCGGTAGGCGTCAGCGCTGCGTTGCAGGATCTGGTCGGAAACTGCCATTTCACCCGAATAATCGGTGGCCGAAACCCACAGACGCATGATGTCAGCGCCCAAGGAATCGTTGACCTTTTGTGGTGCGATGACGTTGTTCAACGACTTCGACATTTTGCGGCCGTTCTCGTCGACCACAAAACCGTGGGTCAACAATTCGCGGTACGGCGCGTGGTTGTCGAGCATGCAGCCGGTCAGCAACGAGGAGTGGAACCAGCCGCGGTGTTGATCCGAACCTTCGAGGTACAAGTCGGCACGCGGGCCGGTTTCGTGGCCCATCGGATGCGAACCGCGCAGTACGTGCCAATGCGTCGTACCGGAATCGAACCAAACGTCCAGCGTGTCGGAGATTTTGTCGTACTTCGAAGCTTCGTCGCCGAGCAATTCGGAGGCGTCCATCTTGAACCAGGCTTCGATGCCTTCCTGTTCAACACGCAGCGCGACTTCTTCCATCAGCTCGACAGTACGTGGGTGCAGCTCGCCGCTTTCCTTATGCAGGAAGAACGGGATCGGCACGCCCCAGTTACGTTGACGCGAGATACACCAGTCAGGACGGTTGACGATCATTGAGTGCAGGCGCGCCTGACCCCATGCCGGAACGAACGCGGTCTCTTCAATGGCTTTGATTGCACGCTTACGCAACGTGTCGCCGGTGGTCGGCTGCTTGTCCATGCCAACGAACCACTGCGCTGTAGCGCGGTAGATCAGCGGCGTTTTGTGCCGCCAGCAGTGCATGTAGCTGTGGGTGATGGTTTCGGTGTCCAGCAGGGCACCTACTTCCGCCAACTTGTCGATGATGTTCTGGTTGGCCTTGAAGATGAACTGGCCACCAAAGAACTCCAGCGAATCGACATACACACCGTTGCTTTGCACCGGGCTGATGATGTCGTCGTTGGTCAGGCCGTAACTTTTGCTGATCACAAAGTCGTCGACGCCGTAGGCCGGCGAGCAGTGAACCACGCCAGTACCAGCGCCCAATTCCACGTAGTCAGCCAAGTAAATCGGCGACAGGCGGTCATAGAACGGGTGACGGAAGTTGATCAGTTCCAGTGCCGCACCGGTGGTGGTGGCGACTACCGAACCTTGCAGGTTGTAGCGTGCCAGGCAGGCTTCGACCAGTTCCTCAGCCAGCACCAGGTATTTGTCGCCGACATCGACCAGCGCATAGGTGAACTCCGGATGGACGTTCAGCGCCTGGTTGGCCGGGATGGTCCACGGGGTGGTGGTCCAGATCACGATGGAGGTCGGTTTGGCCAGCGTTGGCAGACCGAACGCGGCGGCCAGCTTGGCTTCATCAGCGATTGGGAACGCGACGTCGATGGTCGAGGACTTTTTGTCCTGGTATTCAACTTCCGCTTCAGCAAGCGCCGAACCGCAGTCGAAGCACCAGTTGACTGGTTTCAGGCCCTTGAACACGAAACCACCCTTGACCATTTCGGCCAATGCGCGGATTTCACCGGCTTCGTTAGCGAAGTCCATGGTGCGGTACGGGTTTTTCCAGTCGCCCAACACACCCAAGCGGATGAATTCGGCTTTCTGGCCTTCGATCTGCTCAGCAGCGTAGGCGCGGCTCAGTTCGCGAGTCTTGTCCGCAGGCAAGTTTTTGCCGTGGGTGACTTCGATTTTGTGCTCGATCGGCAGGCCGTGGCAGTCCCAACCCGGAACATAAGGCGCGTCGAAACCCGAAAGGGTTTTCGAGCGGATGATCATGTCCTTAAGAATTTTGTTAACGGCATGACCGATGTGAATATTGCCGTTGGCATACGGAGGACCGTCGTGCAGCAAGAACTTTGGACGATCCTTACCAATCTCACGCAGCTTCTGGTACAGGCCAATGCTGTCCCAGCGCTGCAATATTTGCGGCTCGCGCTGGGGCAGGCCGGCCTTCATTGGGAAGGCGGTGTCCGGAAGGTTTAGCGTGGCTTTATAGTCGGTCATTTAAGGCTCTTAATTAGCGATTAGCGCTACAAAGGTTACTTGCGCCAATGGGCACGGGCGGTGGCGACATCCGCATTGATCGCCGTCTTCAGCGCCTCTAACGAGGCAAATCGCTGCTCATCACGCAGCTTTTGGTGGAAAGCCACCGTCAAACGCCGGTCATATAGATCGCCGGTAAAGTCCAAAATGTGTATTTCCAGGTGGGCATTGCCATCACCCGCGACCGTCGGACGTACGCCAATATTGGCGACACCTGGCCAGGTCTGGCCGTCGATTTCCGTACTCACCAGGTACACCCCGGTAAACGGCACACGACGGCGCTTGAGTTGTACGTTGGCGGTGGGCGTACCCAACTGCCGAGCCAGTTTCTGGCCGTGTAACACGCGTCCAGTAATTTGAAACGGTCGACCCAGTAAGCGCTCGGCCAAGGCAAAATCCGCAATAGCCAAGGCATCACGGATCTTGGTGCTGCTGACCCGAACGCCATCAATCTCTACGGTTTGCGCCGCTTCCACAGTGAACCCCTGGGTCGCGCCTGCTTGCTGCAAAAAGTCGAAATCGCCCATCCGGTCGCAGCCGAAACGGAAATCGTCGCCAACTTCCAGGTGCTTCACGCCCAGACCATCAACCAGAATGGTGTCGACGAACTCAGCGGCACTGAGCTTCCTCAAACGCTGATTGAAGGCCAGGCACAGCACCAGGTCAACGCCCTCGCCCGCCAGCAATTCGAGCTTGTCACGCAGGCGCGTCAAACGTGCCGGCGCAGTCTCCGGAGCAAAGAACTCGCGTGGCTGTGGTTCAAAAATCACCACGCAGGTGGGCAGGCCCAGCTCGACCGCTCGTTCACGCAGTCGCGCCAGGATAGCCTGGTGACCACGGTGAACACCGTCAAAGTTGCCAATAGTGGCGACACAGCCCCGATGCTGGGGGCGCAGATTTTGGAGGCCTCGAACCAGCTGCATAACACGCTTCTTGCTCATAAAGTGGCCGATTATAACCACACCAGGCCCGGTACGACAGGCAACAGTCCCAGGCAACCTGCAAGCAAACGCCTTGGGACACGAAAAACCGACGAATATTTCTTACATAATCGCTTTGCGAGCGAAGTCCTTCAGGCGAAAGCCCAGCAACAGCAAGACACTGAAATAAGTCACCACACCCGCAGCCACCAAGCCGCCCAAGCGAAGCAGCCGCTCCAGCATGCCGCCTTGATCCCACGCAGGCATGAAATGCATCAGGCCCAGCAGCACGCCCGACATCACCAGCACCGCGACGATCAGCTTGAACAAAAACGCCGTCCAACCTGGCTGTGGTTGAAATAAATCCTGCTTTCTCAGCTGATAAAACAGCAGACCCGCATTAATACAGGCGCCGACACTGATCGCCAACGCCAAACCTGCGTGGTGCAGCGGCCCAATGAACGCCAGGTTAAGCAGTTGAGTAACAATGAGGGTGAAGATGGCAATTTTCACCGGGGTGCGGATATTTTGTTGCGCATAAAAGCCTGGTGCCAACACCTTTATGACGATGATGCCCAGCAAGCCTACCGAATACGCAATCAATGCACGCTGGGTCATGACAGCGTCCAGCGCGCTGAATTTGCCGTACTGGAACAGCGAAACCGTCAGCGGCTCAGCCAGCAACCCCAACGCCAATGTACACGGCAAGACCAATACGAAGCACAGGCGCAGGCCCCAGTCGAGAATCAGCGAATACTCGTGACGGTCTTTGCTGGCGTAGGTTTTCGACAGCACCGGCAACAGGATCGTACCCAACGCAACGCCGAGCACGCCCGAGGGCAATTCCATCAAGCGGTCGGCGTAATACATCCATGACACAGAACCAGCCGCGAGAAACGAGGCGAATATTGTATTAATGATCAGAGAGATCTGGCTGACCGAAACCCCAAGAATCGCCGGCAGCATCTGTTTCATGACGCGCCACACACCGCTGTCCCGCAGGTTCAGGCGTGGTAACACCAACATGCCGATCTTTTTCAGGTGCGGCAGTTGATATAGCAATTGCAGTAAACCGCCGACCAGCACTGACCAACCAAGCACCATGACCGGCGGGTGGAAATACGGCGTCAGGAACACCGCGAAGACGATCATGCTCAGGTTTAGCAAGGTTGGCACGAACGCCGGCACCGAGAAGCGATTCCACGTGTTGAGGATCGCCCCAGCCAGCGATGACAGGGAAATCAGCAATATATAAGGAAAGGTCACGCGCAGCAGGTCGGTAGTCAGCGCAAACTTTTCCGGCGTATCGGCAAAACCCGGCGCGGTAATCCAGATAACCCACGGCGCAGCGACGATCCCCACCAGCGTGACCACCGCTAACACCAGCGTCAGTAAGCCACTGACGTACGCAATTAATGTCCGCGCCGCTTCTTCGCCTTTTTGATTCTTATATTCAGCAAGAATCGGCACAAACGCTTGAGAGAAGGCGCCCTCAGCAAATATCCGCCGCAGCAGGTTGGGCAATTTAAACGCGATAAAGAACGCATCCGTTGCCATTCCTGCACCGAAAGTACGGGCAATTATGGTGTCTCGAACGAAGCCCAAAACGCGGGAGACCATCGTAATAGAGCTGACGGCGGCTAATGATCTGAGTAGGTTCATGTAAAGAGTTTTGCGCCTTGGCCAAAGGACACGCCATTGGGCCGTCCATATATGCGATACTCCGCGCCCGCAGCAGCAGCACAGAGCCAAAGCCCGCGAGTTTACAGGTCGCACGCTGGAAATAAATATCCGGCGTTGCATTAGCACCACTCAGCGGAGCACGTCAAATGCCCTTGACAAGACCCTATCTCATCGGCATTATTCGCGGCCTATTTTGTTTGCTAATTTCCAAGTCTTTCGAGGAGCTCGACGGTGGCCAACACACCTTCCGCCAAAAAACGTGCAAAACAGGCTGAGAAGCGTCGCAGCCACAACGCCAGCATGCGTTCCATGGTTCGTACCTACATCAAGAATGTGGTTAAAGCCGTTGACGCTAAAGACGCTGAAAAAGCGCAAGCTGCTTACATTCTTGCTGTACCAATTATCGACCGTATGGCCGATAAAGGTATCATCCACAAGAACAAAGCCGCTCGCCATAAGAGCCGCCTGAATGGCCACGTCAAGGCTTTGAACCTTGCTGTTGCCGCTTAAGCGATAAGCTTTTTAAAAAACCGACCTCAGGGTCGGTTTTTTATTGCCTGCGATTTGGGGTGGAACCACAGAGAAATCAAACCTCTGTAGGAGCCCCGATATCACTGCACGGGCGCAGCCGGCACCCACGGTACGATTGGGATGGCGGTCACTGCGTTCTGCGGGCTGCCTTCGATGATTCGGTCGCTGTAGACCAGGTACACCAGCGTGTTGCGTGTCTTGTCGAGGAAGCGAACCACTTGCATGGTCTTGAACACCAGTGAGGTGCGCTCCTTGAAGACTTCATCGCCGTCCTTCAGCGGCTCCTTAAACTTGATCGGACCCACCTGACGGCACGCGATGGACGCCTCGGCGCGATCTTCAGCCAAGCCCAAACCACCCTTTACCCCACCGGTCTTGGCCCGCGACAGGTAGCACGTCACACCCTCTACCTTGGGATCGTCAAATGCCTCGACCACGATCCGGTCGTTGGGCCCGACAAACTTGAACACCGTCGACACCGATCCAATTTCTTCCGCCGAAGCCAGTAACGGCAAGGCCAACAGAACGCCCAATAGCCCGCTTACGATTCGCATAGCATCTTCCTTAATTAGGGTTGCAGCCGTTCAGACCAGAATCAGATTATCGCGATGCACCAACTCGGGCTCAGCCATGTAGCCCAAGACTTTCACAATGGCATCCGACGACTGACCGATGATCTTTTGTGCTTCCAGCGCACTGTAATTACTCAAGCCGCGCGCCACTTCACGACCATCAGGCGCGACACACACCACCATCTCGCCGCGACGGAAGCTGCCCTGCACAAGCTTTACACCCACCGGCAACAAGCTTCGATGCCCCTCCGCCAAAGCGGTAACCGCGCCCGCATCGAGCACCAGCGTGCCACGGGTTTGCAAATGCCCAGCCAGCCATTGCTTGCGCGCCGCGAGCATTTCACGCTCAGGAGACAACAATGTACCTAGCTGCTCGCCTTCTTTAAGGCGCGCCAGCACACGATCAATCAACCCGCCGACAATCACAGTGTGCGCACCAGAACGCGCAGCCAGACGCGCAGCGCGCAGCTTGGTCTGCATTCCGCCACGACCTAGCGCACCACCGGTACCACCCGCCACAGCGTCCAGCGCCGGATCATCAGCACGCGCCTCACTGATCAGCTTCGCATCAGGGTTGTTGCGCGGATCAGCATCGAACATGCCATCGCGATCCGTCAGGATCACCAACAGGTCGGCCTCAACCAGGTTTGCCACCAACGCCGCCAGGGTATCGTTGTCGCCGAAACGGATTTCATCGGTGACCACGGTGTCGTTTTCGTTGATAACCGGAACCACACCAAGGTCCACCAGGGTGCGCAAGGTGCTGCGAGCGTTCAGGTAACGCTTGCGGTCGGACAGATCGTCGTGGGTCAGCAGAATCTGCGCGGTATGACGACCATGCTCGGCAAAGCTCGACTCCCAAGCCTGCACCAGCCCCATTTGCCCGATGGCGGCAGCGGCCTGCAATTCGTGCATGGCGCTGGGGCGGGCGGTCCAGCCCAAGCGGCTCATACCGGCCGCTACGGCCCCGGAAGACACTAGAATCAGTTCGACGCCCGCTTCTTGCAGCGCCACCATCTGTTTGACCCAGACCGCCATTGCCGCCCGGTCCAACCCTTTGCCGTCAGCGGTCAGCAGTGCGCTACCGATTTTCACGACCCAGCGCTGGGCACCCGTCACTTTGCTGCGCATCATCTTCCAACCTTAGCCAGAGAATTTTGATTAATTCGAGATACAAAAACGCCGCTAATAATAGCGGCGTTCAGTTTACTGCACCCGATCAGTCACGGACGTAAATGATTTCCGGGCCGTCTTCGTCATCTTCGTCGTCATCACCCCAAACATCTTCTTCGGCGTCATGCACACTCTTCACGCCAGTGCGGCGCAAGGTGCGCGCATCGTCCAACGCCTGCAGTTGCGCGCGCGCTTCGTCTTCGATGTTCTGATCCAACTCAGCCAGCTCACGCGCGAAGACTGGGTCTTCGGCGATGCGCAGGTTGCGCTCTTCGAGGTAACGCATGATGTCGCGGCTCAGTTGCTCGGTACCCTGCTTGGAGATTGCCGAGATCACGTACACCGGGCCAGTCCACTCCAAACGGTCAACGATTTCCTTGACCCGCTCTTCGTGCTCTTCTTCAAGGATCTGATCGCACTTATTCAGCACCAACCAACGATCACGATCAGCCAGTGAAGGGCTGAACTTGACCAGTTCGTTGACGATCACTTCAGCCGCGTCCGGGGCACTGGTTTCATCCAGCGGCGCCATGTCAACGAGGTGCAGCAGCAAACGCGTACGCGCCAAATGCTTGAGGAAGCGAATGCCGAGGCCAGCGCCATCGGAAGCGCCTTCGATCAAGCCCGGGATGTCGGCAACCACGAAGCTTTTCCAGCGGTCGACGCTGACAACGCCCAGGTTCGGGATCAACGTAGTAAACGGATAGTCAGCTACTTTCGGCTTGGCAGCAGAAACGGAACGGATGAAGGTGCTTTTGCCAGCGTTTGGCAAACCCAGCAGACCGACGTCCGCCAGCACTTTCAATTCCAGCTTCAAATCGCGCTGATCACCGAATTTACCCGGCGAAGTCTGGCGCGGCGCCCGATTGGTACTGGACTTGAAACGCGTATTGCCCAGACCGTGCCAGCCGCCACTCGCCACCAGCAAACGCTGGCCGGCCTTGGTCAGGTCGCCGATAATTTCCTGGGTCGCAGCGTCGATCACTGTGGTGCCGACTGGCACGCGCAGCACCATCTCTTCGCCTTTCTTACCGGTGCAGTCTGCGCTGCCGCCGTTAGAACCGCGCTCAGCGTCAAAGTGACGGGTGTAACGGTAGTCGACCAAGGTGTTGAGGTTTTCGTCGGCGATCATGTAGATCGAGCCGCCATCACCGCCATCACCACCGTTAGGGCCGCCATTTTCGATAAATTTTTCGCGACGGAAGCTCATGCAACCGTTGCCGCCATCGCCCGCTTTTACGCGGATGGAAACTTCATCAACAAACTTCATTTAAAGCACGCCTCTCGCCACAGGGACGAGCTGAATAATACAAAAATATAAGACTCTTGCCAAAAATGAGCGTTGCGATACCGATCAGAAACCAGCGACCTCAGAGGTCCACATCACAACAGCCCGCACAAACAGTTTTGCAAGAGACTCACCTACGCCTACAAACAAAAAAGCCCCGTCGCGAGACAGGGCTTTTCCAGCAACTACGTAATTATGCCGCGACGACTACTGCAGCTGCAGTCTTCGGAACGATGCTTACGTAGCGACGACCGAAGGCGCCCTTAACCTGGAACTTGATCACGCCTTCCACTTTCGCGAACAGGGTGTGATCTTTACCCATGCCTACGCCGTAGCCAGCGTGGAATTGGGTGCCGCGCTGACGCACGATGATGTTGCCCGGAATGATTGCCTGGCCGCCATACATCTTGACGCCAAGGCGTTTGGCCTCTGAGTCACGACCGTTACGGGTACTACCACCAGCTTTTTTGTGTGCCATGAGTTCAATACTCCAAATAGAGGATTAGGCTGAATTAAGCCTGAATACCGGTGATTTTGATCTCGGTGTACCACTGGCGGTGGCCCATACGCTTCATGTGGTGCTTACGACGACGGAACTTGATGATGCGGATTTTATCGTGGCGACCTTGGGAGATCACTTCAGCAACAACAGTTGCGCCTACAACGACAGGAGCGCCGATGCTGAGCTCTTCGCCGTCGCCGATCAACAAAACACGATCAAAAGTCACGGATTCGCCGGTAGCGATTTCGAGCTTTTCGATCTTCAGGTATTCGCCCGGGGCGACTTTGTACTGCTTGCCACCGGTAACAATTACTGCGTACATGGTATTTCTCCGTTAATCCTGCTCACCCAGCTCTTTATAAGTAGAGTATCGGCTGGCATGGCTGCGTAGGGCTGGAACGGCCCGTTGCAATTGCGTAAGGCAGGTGCTGCCCAGGAAAGTTAGGGTGCGCGATTGTACGCAAGGCGCTAACGTGATGCAAGTGCCGAAACGTCGTACCTTGACAGGTTCCGGCCCTGCACCTAGCATGCCGCGCAACCCTTCTGGAGCGCCTGTCGCTGATGCAACCCCAAGCTTTCTACCGCGCGGTGGCGGACGACTTTAGTGCCGTCGACGTCATCATCAAGAAACAGCTGACTTCGCGTGTACCGCTGGTGTCTAAAATCGGCGACTACATTACGTCGGCTGGCGGTAAGCGCCTGCGTCCTTTATTGGTACTGCTATGTGGCAAGGCACTTGGTCGCGAAGGCGACGATCTGCGCTTGCTGGCGGCGACCATTGAGTTCCTGCACACCGCAACCCTGCTGCACGACGACGTGGTAGACATGTCCGGTATGCGCCGTGGCCGCTCCACCGCCAACGCCTTGTGGGGCAACGCGCCCAGCGTACTAGTCGGCGACTTCCTGTACTCGCGCTCCTTCGAGATGATGGTGGAACTAGGCTCCATGCCAGTGATGAAAATCCTGTCCAAGGCCACCCGTGTCATTGCCGAGGGCGAAGTGCTGCAGTTGTCGAAGATTCGCGACGCCAGCACTACAGAAGAAACGTACATGGAAGTGATTCGTGGCAAAACAGCCATGCTGTTTGAAGCCTCGACCCACAGCGCTGCGGCCTTGTGCGAAGCCCCGTTTGAGCAGATCGAAGCCCTTCGCACGTTCGGCGATCACCTTGGCGTGGCCTTTCAGTTGGTCGATGACCTGCTGGATTACCGCGGCGATGCCGAAACCCTGGGCAAAAACGTCGGTGATGACCTCGCCGAGGGCAAACCTACCCTGCCGCTGATCTATACCATGCGCGAAGGCACGCCGGAACAGGCTGCACTGGTACGCCAGGCTATCCAGAAAGGAGGCCTCGAAGACCTCGAAAGCATCCGCGAAGCCGTTGAAAACGCGGGCGCTCTGGATTACACCGCACAGCTGGCCCGTGATTATGTCGCCAAGGCCATTGCCTGCCTTGATGTGTTGCCCGCCAGCGAATACCGCGATGCGTTGATCGAGCTGAGTGAATTCGCGGTAGCGCGTACTCACTGATACACCGCAGCGCCCCATTCGCGAACAAGTTCGCTCCCACCGAGATCGGTGTAACGCCCAAAATTCGGCGTCATACACAGAATCTGTGGGCGCGAACTTGTTCGCGAAGGCGGCGTGTCAGGTACGGCGTTTTCCCGAATGAATTCAGTCCCACAGCTTGAGATCACACACCCTTCCGACGAAATGACCAATAGTCCCTTGCTATTATAGAAATAAGAATTATTCTCATTATCACCACCAAGGAGATGAGACATGACTTATTTGATCGATGCATGGCTGGACCGCCCGCACCCGTACCTACGAATTCTCCACCGTGAAACGGGAGAAGTCTGTGCGGTGCTGGGAGAGGAAGCGTTGGGAGAGTTGCGTGAGCAGGGCGATCTGGATGTCACAGACCTGAGTTCGACTGAACCCGGCGTGCTTAAGGAGACGGTGCGTAATCTGTTTCTGTTCTGCTATGCCCGGGCATTGCGACCGGTGAGCGAGCTGCACTGAGCATGACGTTTAAACCCGCCATGCCCAGCCACGATTGCTGAACGAATCTGGACGATCCGCTCAGCAATCATCAGCTTGAAAGCGCTGGTTACAGAACGTCTAACAATTCGACGTCAAACACCAGAACGCTATGCGGCGGAATGCTGCCAACGCCTTGCGCGCCATACGCCAATTCACTCGGAACGTGCAGACGCCATTTGCTGCCGGCCTTCATCAGTTGCAATGCTTCGGTCCAACCGGGAATAACGCCGCCGACCGGGAATTCAGCTGGCTCACCACGATCATACGAGCTGTCGAATACAGTGCCGTCGATCAGCGTGCCGTGGTAGTGGGTACGGACTTGATCTTCACGGGACGGCTGAGCGCCCTCGCCTGCGGTCAGCACTTCAAATTGCAGACCGGAAGCCAGCGTGGTGACTCCGTCACGCTTGCCATTTTCAGCCAGGTAAGTCAGGCCAGCACCGGCAGCTTCTTCGGCCTTGGCCGCTGCTTCTGCCTGCATGATTTCGCGAATGACTTTGAAGCTGGCAGCCATTTGCTCTTGGCCAACACGGCTTTCTTTGCCATGGAACGCGTCGTTCAGACCGGCCAGGATCGCATCCAGGTCGATGCCTGGCGGCGGGTTGTCGCGCAGTTGGTCGCCCAACTGACGGCCGATACCGTAACTGACGCGGGTTTCGTCGGTGGACAGATTAACTTCGGACATAACACTGCTCCGCTGAGGAGCGCCAGAAGACGCCCCGAACTAAAAGGCCGAGCAGCCTAGCACAGTTGAGCAATGGCCCCCATCCGCAGGTGTTACAAGGTAGAGCGGAAGGAAATCGGCACGCGCAACGTTTGCTCATCGACGTTTGGTAAGCCGCACATCTCATCGTGAACCACTGAGTGAACCAGATTAAGCGGCACCGTGCGCACCAAGTGCAACACATCGCGCGCGTGTTCCACTGAGCGCAAGTGCATGGTTTTGCCGTTTATGTCATTCAGCGGATGCGCCAACCCTTGCATACGGGCTTCCAGTAGGTAAATCCCACCCTCCATGGAGATAAGATTTAATTCGTCAACGTGCCCGGCGTGGGCGTAAGCGGTCAACTCTTGAAGATTCATGTGTAAACCCTATTGAGCAATGCACAAGTTTCGGTGATTAAGTCTTGCTCACTACGGGAAAATAACAACCTTGCCGCTGTTCCGCCGGTCTGTTTGATTGCAGGCGAAGAATTATCGGGTTGTCGGGCAGGTTCGTATTCCTGAGCCTTTAAAATACGACCTCGAATTTTCTGCCGCGTGCCTTACACTTCTGAGCAGATGCGACGAATGCGAGCGATCCGGTTCGGGCTATCGCCGCCCTCCACCTGACAGGAACAC